>JAOTYS010000465.1 GCA_029861795.1 Gammaproteobacteria bacterium
TGGCGCGCTTCTGCATGACATAGATCGCATGCTTGGCGAAGAGATAGGGCTGCCGATCATTATTGCGGAAAGCCCACTTACTTGCGCGGTCTTGGGATGCGGGCGAGCACTGCAAGAGGCCGAAACCCTGGGCGATGTGCTTGTGTAGGCCTAGCAGCGTTGACGAGAGTCGGAAATTCCTACTTTTGACCGGCACAGATCCTGGGTGAGGCCATGGGTAGATGACCACCTACAATTGTGATCGGTGACCTGTATAAATTCACGATTGCAGGCAGTATCCTCACTAGCCTCACGCGAGTCGGAAGGCAGCGATGGCGCTCGAACCAGTTGTGCTTTTCCTTGTCGCCGTTTCAGTGATCGCCCTGCCAGCGGCAGTGTTGGCGCTCTTCGGTTCTGCCTTGTTCCCTGAGCGCAGGTTCACGGTAACCGGGCTTTCCGTCGTTATCGTGCTTGGGGGTCTCTGGGGGGCATTGGCGCTCGCGCCCTACTTCGACCGACTGTTGCTGCTGTGGTGGGTACCGCGGGGACTGGGTCTGCCCTATGGTCGCGAGGCCTTGGATTTTCTGTTAGCGGTGTTCTTGGTTTGGGCCATGCTGGCGATGGTGCTGGGCGTGGCGTTAGATTGGGATCGGCGGGAGCGCAGGCGTCGCTCGCGGCACGGGCCAAGATAATCATCATGTGTGGGCGCTACGGCTTATACAGCAGCCAGGAAAGGCTCGTTGAACACTTCGGGCTTGCCGCTGCGCCCGCGGTCAAGGCGCGTTACAACATCGCTGTCCCTCCTGAATATTCGTCCCGCCTGATTCTATTGCGTTTTTCCTCTAACTCCGGTTAGTGTGGAAACGATGTTGAAATGGTTGGGAATACTGTTCGGTACACTGCGATCTTCAGTTCGCCCGCGCCGTGAATTGGTGCTTGAGAATTTGGTACTACGCCAGCAGCTAGCAGTGCTCAAACACCGCCATTCACGGCCGCGGTTGCAGGATTCAGATAGATATTTCTGGGTCTTTCTGAGTCGGGTATGGAGCAACTGGCAAGCTTCGTTACATCTAGTGCAACCAGCAACTGTCGTTCATTGGCATCGGCAAGGATTTAGGTATAACTGGCGCTGGAAGAGTCGGCGTCGAGGTCGACCTAAGATTGATCCCGAAATCCGCCACTTAATCCAGCGGATGTGCCAGGCCAATCCATTGTGGGGAGCACCTCGGGTACACGGTGAACTTTTAAAGTTGGGATTCGATCTGTCCGAAGCAACCGTCTCTAGATATATGATCCGCCACCGTGGCCCGCCTTCACAAACTTGGCGGACTTTCTTACGCAATCATGCAAAAGAAACGGTGTCGCTCGATTTCTTCACCGTACCGACCGCGACCTTCGAGATCCTATTCGGGTTCCTGGTGCTCAGTAATGACCGTAGGCGAAACGTCCATTTCAACGTCACCGCACACCCGACGGCTGAATGGACTGCACGACAACTTCTAGAAGCCAATGGATTCGATGAGAATCCACAGTATCTGATCCGTGATCGCGACGCGATCTATGGAGAGCGTTTTCGCAGACAAGCCAACGTACTTGGCGTCGACGAAGTCGTCATCGCTCGCCGATCACCGTGGCAGAATCCGTATGTAGAGCGGGTGATCGGTTCCATCCACCGGGAATGTGTCGATCACATCGTTGTCCTTGGAGAACGGCATCTCAAGCGCATCCTTAGCCGATACGTGGACTACTACAACCAAACGCGAACCCACCTTTCGCGGGACAAAGATGCTCCGGAAGGTCGCGAAATACACATGAAAGAACAAGGGAGAATTGTTTCACTCAGACGTGTCGGTGGACTGCATCATAAGTACTGCCGCATTGCTGCCTAGAAATCATGCGCAGATGATTTTTTGGGAACGACACTTATAGCTCCGGCTGCCTACGACGTTCGTACACTCGATTCCTACCTAGAAAAGCAGGATGGTACGAGAAAAGAGTTGACCGAAAGTCAAAAACCGACGTTAGATACCGACGCAAAGGTATTAACTTGGCAGCCGAGATATCTGAAAACCGCCAGGCTGATATGTCACTATAAGTTGGTTCTAGTGCAGCAGAGCGACTCTCGTTCATCCACGGCTATTTGACATAAAAGGTATTCGTCGTGTAGCGTTCTAATGTCGCGATAATCTCATTATTGGCTGCTCTGACTGCACTAGGGGGGTACAAATGGGGCCGGGAACTGAGGAGTTCGATATACTGCACAACACTATCGTGCATAAGAACCTGGTCATTATGTGAGTTCCCCTCGTGCACACGATATCGCACAAGTGGATGGCCAACCACGGCCAACTGGTAGCGAGCGAGTACGCGCATGATGAACTCATAATCCTCGACGGCTCGTAGTCGCTCGTCGAATAATTCTACAGACTGAATCACATCGCGCCGCACCATGAGCGTTGAAGGAAAAAGGATCCAATTTGCTTCAAAGAAGGCATCTTCAAGTTTCTCGATTTGAAAATTGTCATTGTTGCCGTGTAGTTTTTTTATCTTCGTGTAGTTTTCTCCAAGCGCTGAAAAATATGATGACTCAACGATTCCTTCTTCGGTAAAGAGGCTCAGGTCGCAGCTTATGACGCCCGCCTTGGAGCATCGTTGGGATAGCTTCCATTGCATCTCGATCTTTTCCGGCTCCCAGATATCGTCCGCATCCAGAAAAGCTGTCCAAGTACCCACAGCGGCTCTAATCCCAGTATTTCGTGCAGCTGATACTCCACGATTGTCTTGCCGAATAACTCGTGCGCCCAAGCGTCGAGCTACTAAGGCCGTCTCATCGGTAGACCCGTCGTCCACGACAATCACTTCGAGCACGTCGCATGTCTGTGATTGAACGCTACGAATAGCATCCGCTATATAGATTTGCTCGTTATGAGCTGGGATCACGACGCTTACCGGCGGAGTCAATTGATTGCGTCGAATCATCCAACACGAAACTCGATGGGCAGTCCGCTAGAACCTTCGGCACGCAAAACGGAGACAAAGCAGATTTTGTCTGAGGAAACAACTGCCATTTGCCGACAAAACCTCGTACTTTCGCACACACTCTTGTGAAATAACGTTTCAAAGCGCGGCGAATGCCACGAAAAACGATCGGCCGAGGTGTTTGCCTTTGCCCGGTTCCGAACCCCGGGTTACGGGGTCGAGCCGGCGTCATTGGGGTCAGAGCCCGCCTGGTACTCCTGCAGGTTGGTAAAAGTGTCAGTGTCCGGATCTCCCACCGCATCTGTCGCATCGCTCTTGTCGAGACCGTTTTCCGTCTCCCAGCTATTGTGCATGGTGTCACCGTCGTCATCGTTCAGATCGGCACCGACCGGGCCGCCGAGCTCGGTCCATTTCATGATGGCCGTAAGGTCTGTCCCGCCATCACCATCGAGATCCACCTCCAGTCGCACTAAGGTGACCGAAAGTACCGTTATGGTAACACTGGCGTTCATGGCGCCCGTGAGTTTGACCTGACCCGCATTCGGAAAGGCCTGCATTAGGGTGGCAAGCTCCAAGGGCTGGGTAGTCGTGATATCGACGAAGCCGTCCGCAGAGTCAAACAGCCGGCCGGTAATAGTCTCCGAAGTTATCGCCGTCGGGAAAAGGATGTTGTCGTAGACATTCACGACGACCAGGGGTTCCGCCTTGATCATTTCGCCCGTGCTGTTGTCTTGGCCGATCAGTGGGTTCAGGGTGATGGTCTCGGTATTGCTGCCGATGTTGATCTGTGAGCGCAGTGAGCCGCTGATATTGATATCGATACCCAGCGACGGGCTGCGGAACGTCATCAGTGATAAGCTGATCGTAAAGTCAGTCGGTATATCTA
>JAOTYS010000466.1 GCA_029861795.1 Gammaproteobacteria bacterium
GGGGGAAGTATTGGAGGCGGTCAACTTCAATGCCCCAGGTCAGGTTGCGGTTGCCGGTGCGACGGTCGCGGTGGAAAGGCTGTTGGACCAAGCCAAGTCAGCGGGCGCTAAGCGGGCGGTGCGTCTTCCGGTGAGCGCGCCGGTCCACAGCAGCCTCATGGCGCCGGCGGCTAAGAAAATGGAGCAGCGCTTGCAAATGGTCGACATCCACACACCGCAGGTCCCTGTGCTACACAACTTTCACCTCAGATCTGAACGCGAACCCGAGGCGATTCGAAAGGCACTTGTGGCGCAAATCGATGCTCCAGTTCGCTGGGTGCAGACCGTGCGTGAGCTAACTAAGGCAGGGGTGAGCACAATCATTGAGTGTGGTCCGGGAAAGGTACTTACCGGGCTCAACCGACGTATCGATCGCAATGTGCAAGCAATATCGTTAAACAATTGCGTTGCGCTGGATCAGGCGCTTGCTGCCCGCGCGTCTTAAAGGCTGAAGTGTGACTGGATTGTTGAACAATGAAATCTGTTTGGTGAGCGGTGCTAGCCGCGGCATTGGCCGTGCCATCGCACTAGCTCTGGGTGCACAGGGTGCCGTGGTGGTTGGTACAGCTACATCCGCAGAAGGGGCAAAGGCTATAGATAGTTACCTGATGGAAGACAAAATCCAAGGGGCAGGTCGAGTTTTGGATGTGACTAACTCGCAAGCGGTGGTCGAGGCTGTTGATGATGTGAGGCAAAACTTTGGGCCCCCCACGGTACTGGTGAACAATGCGGGTATCGCTCGGGATAACCTATTGCTGCGGATGAAGGAGGAGGATTGGGACCTGATAGTGGATACCAATCTCAAGTCTCTTTTCAGGCTGACCAAGGCGTGTCTTAGGGGGATGACTAAGGCGCGGCGGGGGCGCGTCATCAATATCTCATCTGTAGTCGCTGAGACTGGAAACTCAGGCCAAGTCAACTATGCCGCCACCAAGGCGGGCATACTGGGATTCACCAAGTCGTTGGCACGAGAGGTGGCGGCGCGCAATATAACCGTCAACAGCGTATCGCCAGGGTTCATGGATACTGACATGACCAAGGCTCTGCCAGACGAGCAACGCCAAGCGCTGCGAGCGCAGATCCCGCTTGGTCGATTGGGAACCCCTGAGGATGTCGCTAACGCAGTGGTATTCTTGGCATCGCCGCTTGCCGACTATGTGACTGGCGCTAATCTGCATGTCAACGGGGGCATGTTTATGGCCTGAGTTTGTCCCTGTAGTGACCGAATATAAATTGCCAGTTAACATTAGAATAGCTTAATATTTAATTGAATATTATAGCTTTCCTAAAACCGAATGGCGTTGTGTCTCAACGGAATTCAGGGCTCTATGTGCGGCAAAGCGAACCACAGATTTTTCGCTGGGTGGAGATGGACTTGGTTCATCTATTGGTGTTTACTATGCGGCCAAAATTTGGTCGCAAACTTTCCTAGGAGGGTATGTCACTGATGAGCAGTGTCGAACAACGCGTAAGGAAGATTGTTGTTGAACAATTAGGGGTGAGTGAAGAGCAAGTCACCCCGGAAGCGTCCTTCGTCGATGATCTGGGTGCCGATTCGCTGGATACGGTGGAGTTGGTGATGGCACTGGAAGAAGAGTTTGATACTGAGATTCCCGACGAGGACGCCGAAAAAATTACAACAGTCGCGCAAGCTATCGGTTTCATAGAAGCGCACTCGACATAAGTTCTCACCACGAGGACCTGTGCGGTGCCTTCCCCGGGTTCGGGCTAGGCGTTTCAGGGTTCTTGATTTTATTTTTCCTGCTTGGTTATGAGTAAGCGCCGCGTTGTAATAACCGGTCTGGGGATTGTGTCGCCAGTTGGAATAGGCATTGACCAAAACTGGCAAAACATCACCGCGGGTGTGAGTGGGATCGGACCAGTCACCCTGTTTGACGCCGCCGGTTTCCCTTCTACCATCGCGGGCCAGGTGGATGACTTCGACGCCACAGATTACTTATCAGCAAAGGACGCCCGTAAGATGGATCGTTTTATCCAGCTCGGCGTGGTGGCTGGAATCATCGCCGTGCAAGACACGGGAATCGAGGTTACTGAGGCCAACGCCGAGCGTATCGGTGTATATGTAGGCTCGGGAATAGGGGGTGTAGGCACCATTGAGGAGACGACCAAGGTATTCCTTGAGCGGGGCTCCAAACGTATTTCTCCATTTTATGTGCCGATGAGCATCATTAATATGGTGGCGGGCAATCTGTCGATCAAATTTGGGTTGAAGGGACCGAATCTTTCGATGGTGACCGCCTGCACCACTGCGACTCATGCCATCGGAGAGGCGGGTCGGCTTATAGAGTACGGTGATGCCGATGTGATGGTCGCAGGAGGTGCTGAAGCCGCGATTACACCCACATCCATGGCGGGGTTTGGCAACGCCAAGGCGTTGAGTCAGCGTAACGATGATCCTCAACAAGCCAGTAGGCCATGGGATGCAGAGCGTGATGGGTTTGTGTTGGGGGAGGGAGCGGGCGTTGTGGTGCTTGAAGAGCTAGAGCATGCCCGAAGGCGAGGCGCTAGGATCTATGCGGAGCTCGCTGGCTTCGGCATGAGCGGTGATGCATATCACATGACTGGCCCTTCGCCCACTGGTGAGGGGGCTTCGCGCTGCATGAACAATGCGATGCGAAACGCAGGACTAAATCCGGAGGCCATCGACTACGTGAACGCCCACGGCACGTCCACTCCTTTGGGAGACAAAGCGGAAACTATCGCAATCAAGGGTAGTTTTGGGGATCACGCCTACCAGCTTGCAATAAGCTCAACCAAGTCGATGGTTGGGCATCTGCTGGGCGCGGCCGGGGGAGTAGAGGCTGTTTACACCGCACTCGCGATCCACCACCAAGTTGTGCCGCCCACCATTAACCTGACACAACCGGATCCTGAGTGTGACCTGGACTATGTTCCTGGATCGGCCCGTGATATGGAAATTCGCGCTGCGCTCACAAATTCTTTCGGATTTGGAGGCACTAACGGGACCTTGGTGTTGAGGAGTCTTGGGGGTTAGCCCTTAAAACAGCAATGTATGTCAGCTTGCCGGTGACCTTGCTGTATTTGATTGAGGCTGGCGCGATACCGTTTGGGTGCACCGAACGCGGGGTCAGGCCCAGCTATCATGTCAGGCGGAGTCTCCTTGTCGCCCACTGAAACCTCTGACGAACAGTCGACCGTTGCAGCCAAATCATGGCGGTATCCGGCTGCACTTGTTACCGCGGGGTTACTGCTAGTGGTAACGGGCGCAGCTTACTTTTATTGGTCGGTATCGCGCCCGCTGATTTATAAGTCAGGGAGAATTGCTGTGCATCAAGGCGACAGCCTGACCACGGTCGCCAGGCAATTGCAGGCCAACGGGATTATATCTAACGTGTACTGTTTCATCGCGTTAGCCTATGTACGCGGACAAACCAAGTCTATTAAGGCGGGTGAGTATGAATTGCCCCCCGAGCTGAGTATTGGCGGTCTGCTTGACCAATTGATCTCAGGACGGGTGGTGGAGTACCCATTGGCCCTGATCGAGGGGTGGACGTTTCCTCAGATCCTAGACTTGTTGCGCCTCAGCCCGAAGATTAGGCACACCTTGTCGGGGCTTTCGCCGGATCAAATCATGGAGCGGCTGGGACACCCAGATATGCATCCAGAAGGACGATTCTTCCCGGATACGTATCTGTATATGGCAGGCACCACGGATCTGTCTATCCTAAGTCGAGCATTCGAGCGTATGCAGAACCAGCTCGAGCAGAAATGGGCCACGCGTAGCGCTGGTTTACCGATCAAGACGCCCGAAGAGGCGCTA
>JAOTYS010000468.1 GCA_029861795.1 Gammaproteobacteria bacterium
CGCTGGGTCCGACGGTCCTGCCCCGCTTAAAATGAACAGATTGCTTTCGGCTAGTTGAGGCTGAAGCGGTGTGATGTTGAGCGGTTGCAGCAGTTGGGACTGGAGGAGCTCGCTCACTCGAGCGATTTCATGACGCGGCAAAGCGGAATATGTATCAGCTAAGAAACGATGGCCTGAGTAATCGCTCGGGGCGGCGCTTACCGACTTCCAGCCCTCAACCAGAGCGAGTTGTTCAAAGCCGAGATCACGGTAGATGCGACCCGAACTAGCGCTGCGTGCCCCGAGATCCTGATCGAGTAGTAGGCGTGAGCGGAATACCGCTCGGTTATCGTTGAGCTCGATCGACTTTTGCAGGTTCTGCAGAGCTTCCACAGGCCGGTTGATGGTCTGCAACCGAATTGCATCATAGAACCAAGGTGTGGGGTCGTTTGGATCGAGCTCTTTAGCAATTGCGAATTGTCTTCCGTCTAACGGATCGCGTTTTTCTTCAAAGTACGCCTTTCCAAGATAACTACGAATCAGTGAGTTGTTGGGATCTAGGCCAGCAGCGATCTCGATTTCCTGTGTTCCGCCACTAAGATCTCCTTTACGAATTTTTGCTAGTCCGAGCCCAAGTCGTGGCAACGGGTCTTCTGAATTGAGTGCTATGGCGTTGCCAAAAACAGCTTGTGCCTCGTCTATTTCGATACGCGTTAGGTGGACGAAACCCAAGACAGTTTGCGTGCGGGATAGGGCCGGATCAATGGCGACCGCCTGTCGGGCGCTTTCCAATGATGCTTTTAGATCGCCGTTCGCTGACTGAAGCTCGGCCAGCCTGGCCCAAGCGTAGGCATTGTTCGGACCTCGCTCAACGGCTTGTTCAGCACTCTCAAGTGCACGCCCGATATCAAACCTGGATTGTTGCACGTACGAGAGTGCTGTATAGGCAGTGCTTGAGTCCGGGTCAATGGCGACTGCTTGGAGTGCTAACTGCGCCGCTTCCTCATTGCGGTTTTGTGCAACAGCGATTATTGCTTGCAATGCGACCGCGACAGCGTCGTTTGGATTTTCTTCTCTGGCCTGATCCAGAAGTGTCGTTGCTTCGTCTACTCGGCCGACAATTAGTAGATCGGCCGCTTCGCGTGTTATGAGCGAAGCCTTTTCATCCAGACCGATCGTCGGATAGTAGAGCGCCCACTGCACTGCATCGCGTGGACGGACAACGACGCGCGACTCGGGGGCCTCGCCAGCGCGCACCACCGCGGACTGACCGCTGCTCAGGCTCAGGCTTCCACTGTCATTGGTTGCTGCAACGCGTCCTTCGAATACAGTGATAAGGGTACGGTCTTTTTCCACGCGAATGGAAAACTCGGTTCCTTTTACGGCGGCGTTAACGAAGGGTGTGCGTATCTCTAACGATCGTGGGGCGGGACTCAGTAAGTTGAGCCCACCTTCAAGTAGATCAAGCAGAGAACCCTCTTCTTGCGAATCGGCAATTACGGTCAGGGCAGTCTTCTGATCGATGCGAAGAACTGTGTTCGTATCAAGAAGTATGATTGCCGCGCGACTCCGCGAGCCAACAAGAATCGTGTCGCCTGGGCAGATAGGATCGTCAAGCTCCGCCGGAGTGTTGTTAAGCCTGATATCACCCTGAGCTGAGACGATCTTGGCTATAGGCTCTGCGCAGGTCTCAGCGGCTGCCACTGAACCAGGCACGAAAAAGGTGAGAAACCAGCAGCCACTTATTGCAAGCAGAGCCAACGACTTCTGCATATTTTCTCCCTCCACCGCCTGTGATGGCGATCTCGTGAGGGGTGGTCTTGCTGCTAATTCTTAATCACGGCTCGGCTCATAATGACGTCGAACTGCACGCGTGATATGCACACATCCTCCCACTAATTGATTCTACTAGCAAGAAGTAACTTTACGAGATCTTATCGTGATTACTTTGTTTCAAGTCTGATAATCGTGCCATTGCTCGGTCCAGGCGGCGAAGTGTGGTATTTCTCACATAAATCGAGATAGAAGCGAGTAGGTCCGTCATCTGGATTCATTCTAAGAATGGTTTTGAAAGTATCCGCTGCTTCGGTCCACTGCCTTTTATCAAATGCGTCTAATCCATTTGCAAATTGTTCACAAAGTGAACGCTCAATGCTGGTAGCATCATCTTGCTTGGCACGAATTTCATAAATCTTAAGGACATCTTCCTTGCCCTTTAAAATGAATGAACCCATTCGACGCACTAATAAATCGTCGATCCCGCGAACCACTGCTTCCCCTGCGAGTAACCTCGTATGTAGATTTTTGTTCAATCCTTCGATACGAGACGCAGTGTTAGGAGTGTCTCCTCTCACACTGTATGCAAAATGCTCGCCGCTGCCGACGTTTCCGAGGGCTACAGAACCTGCGTGTAGTCCAATTCTAGTGTGAAACGGTGAATTGGGGTGTCGTGTGTTGAAATCGTCTACCGCTCGAAGAATGTCAAGAGAGGCAAGACAGGCGCTACGACGTGCCTCTTCGTCTCGCGGCGCAGTCCACACCGCGATGATGCCATCCCCTGCAAAATCCCACATGAAAACGTTCCAATGAGTAATCCTGTCCACGAGTAAGCCAAAATATTCATTGCTCAATGCGGCTAACTCATTGGGAGAAAGTTTTTCGGAAAGAGAGGTGTATTCAGTTACATCAGTGACAAGACAGGTGCCGTCGGCCACTTCTGGGACTGTAGAGGGTTGAACACCACGACTGAGTTTCTGCACGACCTTGTCCGGCACGTAGTAGCTAATAGCGCGAGTAACGTTTTCTCCGACTCGCTTTGCGCCCACGTATCTCCCTAGCAATCCTAAAATCAATGCTAGGGGTAGTTGCAGAACCACCGGGGTGAAAACCGGAATCCACAAATAGTGGCGGCCGAAAAAAAACAGCGCTGTTGCGAAATAGAAACCTCCCACAGCCAAAATCGAAACTTCGGCTAGAGGACTATGCAGTCTAAACCCTAAAGTGCCCACCACAACTCCAAACAGAAATACGATCCCGACAATTGATAGCCTGCTTGCCGTTCGTATTTCACGGTCATCCAATAGATTTGCAAAAGCGGTCGCTGCGATTTCCACACCACTTAGATCAACGCCATCATCTGTCGAGAAAACGGTGAAAAAGCCATCAACTTGATCACTCGGTGTCAAGTCCATTCCCCCGACAAACACGACCTTCCCATCTACGTCGATTTCATGCTGGGAGTCCCGAAATTCCTTCCAAAAAGCGCTGTAAGCGATGGTGTTTATGGTGGCGGGTGGCCCGTAGAAATTCAGAAAATAGCTATGAGTGCCACTATAGGTGTGAGCCAATGCGCGCAATAGCTCTTTAGTGTCCTCTGTCAAATCTATGTTGCTAGCTATGTCTAATGATTTTAGGTACCGCTCTAGAAATTTAGGTTCGTTCCTAAAATGCGAGCGAAGAGTGCTCATCAAAGCGCTCAGGTCGTCGGCATTCGTGATTTCTTTGGGAAGTTGTTCTGTGTCAGGAAAGCCTGCATCATTTAATTGCGTACCAAAGTTACGGTATCCAATGGCCTGAAGTGCGTATACCTGCAGGGCAACGACCGGCAACGTTGGTGAGTCACCAACGCCTGGATAGAATGCCCAAAATTGACTGACTCTGTTGGGAATTTTTGGTAATGGAAACGGACCCAGTCCAATAGCCGAACCAGATAAGCTCGGAGCGGGATCAACCAAGCTCTCGATGGAAAAACCTTGTGTTTGCTCTCGCCTAACTTGCTGGAACAGGATAACTTTTTCGGCGCGGCCTATTGCATCCGCTAATACCTGGCCATCAGCAGCTGAAAGACGTTCTTCAAAAAAG
>JAOTYS010000467.1 GCA_029861795.1 Gammaproteobacteria bacterium
CTGAGGGTTGGCGATCCAAGTTTAGTCACCACAGACGTGGGACCGGTGATCGACACCGATGCGCAAGCGATGCTGCAGCGTCATATCGATCGGATGGAGGCAGAGGCGAAACTGGTTCATCGATGTACATTGAGTGACGATTGCGATCGCGGTCACTTTATCGCCCCGCACGCGTTTGAGATCGATGATATCGAACAACTAGAACGAGAGGTGTTTGGGCCAATACTGCATATCGTCCGATACACCGGGGGACAACTAGACGATGTGATCAACTCCATCAACCACACCGGCTACGGACTCACATTAGGGATCCATAGTCGCATTGATCAGACCATCGACCACATCCAAAGCCGTGCGAAGGTCGGAAACGTTTATGTCAATCGCAATCAGATCGGTGCGGTGGTCGGAGTCCAACCGTTCGGCGGAGAGGGATTGTCTGGTACCGGTCCCAAGGCCGGCGGTCCACACTACTTACATCGCTTCGCTACAGAACGCACACTCACTACCAACACCACAGCGCAAGGCGGGAATGCCTCACTGTTGTCCCTGCAAGAACATTAGGCGTTTGCAACACAGAGCGCAGGGGATTCCACTAGTTATTGATATGCTCGCGGAATCCTACCATCAGGCTCAGATAACTCGCTGTTAGCCTTTGCGGCGTATGCCGATTACATTACCCGCCTGTGAAGGAGTAGGTGCATCGCCATGGTACTTCATGACCTGCGCTAGTCGGTGACTCACAGATTTGGGAAACTCAACGGATCGACGTGTATTGAGATCAACATGCGTGGAGATTTGCTCGGAGGTCGCTGCTAGATAGCACTGCTCCTGATGATACATTGACATGAAGTAGTGAATTCTTTTGTTGTCGAAATCCAGCAACTGGAGCGTGATACTGATCCCATCTCCTTGTGTAAGCTCCCGCAAGTAGGTCACGTGACTCTCCAGCACAAACTGTGACGCACCCGTACGTTCTATATAGCCTGGGCCGATGCCAAACATCTCTAGCATGGGGTCTACGGCGTGATCAAAGGCGAGAACATAGTATGCTACGTTCATGTGACCGTTATAATCTATCCACTCCGGCAGAACCCGACTGGACGGCATCATAATTGGACAGTCATATTGTTGATCGGCAGTCATGCAGGTGTGCCATAATCTTGCGAACGGTCACGAGCATCCGAGTATAACGCGAGACTTTAGAGCTAATATCCTACCCGCCGGGAAACAAGTTCCGCCGCAAGACCTGAACTAGCGAATCACACAAATTCGTGTTATGACTCAACGACCCCTTTGGAGCTCGCGAAATCGCAGCCTCGCGGCCGCGGTCATTAGCGGTGAGTCGCCGGCCAGCGTCGCTGAGCACCACGGACTTTCCACTAAGCATGTCAGTCGCATTGCTCTACAGATCGCTAGGCGGGCCGGAGAGCAAGCGGGGGTAAGGGTATTCACTATCATAGGGGCACGCGAATGTCGCGACATACTGCTACCCATCATTCGCGACGAGCAGACGACTTTTCGGACGGATCGCGTTCTCGGCGGCACCGAGGATCAACCTATGGAGCCCGACGACATCGAGATGCCTTGAAGCTCAAATTTTCTAGGAAGGGCGCACCACCATCACTGAGCAACGAGCGTGCTCCACGACTTTCTGGGCACATGAGCCCATAAGAACGCCATCGAGCCCCTCGCGGTTATGACTTGAAATCACGATGAGATCGGCGTTAATTTTTCTAGCGTGGCGCACGATTTCCTCATAGTGTCTACCCTCCTCCATCGATACTGTGACGGCCATGTCCGCTGGAACCTTTCGTTTCACATAATCCGCAAGCTCTGTCTTTGCCTGCGCCTTTGCTTTAGCCATCGCATCACTCGGAAAAAATGACGCCACCATGGGGGAACCGTAACCCGGCAGTACCGTTAGCACATCGAGCGCACCTCTTTGCTGGCGTGCAAGATCGCAGGCCACCTCCATTGCGCTGTCCGCGAACCCAAGCTCTTCGATATCCAGTGGAACTAGTATCTTGTTAAACATAAGATATGCTCCGCTCGCAACAAACCATGCTCGACACTATCTGTTAGGCCACTACCGGTTCGGTTATAGCGCGCCGTGAACGCTGCAGCAATCCCACTAGACCAAGCAACACCAGCGCGGGCACAAACATCCATTGCTTGGTGGGACGATCGGTTTCAGTTTCCACCCCTAGGATCTCCCAATCGAAATCGAGTCCAGCTTGTTCCGCTTCGCTGCCAAATACCAGGTTATCGACAAACACCTTTTGATCTTCCATGCGTAACTCTAACCCAGCTTCAGCCAATCGTTCTTCACCGGATCCCGCCTCCCCCATGGTCAGTATGATGGTTTTGGTCACCTCATCCCCATCGATGGTAAGTCCATGCGCGGTCAGACGTAACTGCCCCTGAGCTGAAACAGCCTGCGCCACCTCCACAACCTTGGTGGGTTCCACGACCTCTAGCGGCGGGAAAATTCGGTCCCAAAAAAAGCCAGGTCGAAAAAGTGTAAACGCGATCAATAATAAAGCTAACGTCTCCCATATCCGACTCTTGACCAACCAAAATCCCTGGGTCGCCGCCGCGAACACCAGCATCGCAACGACTGCGCTAGCGAAGATCAACACTACTTGGTACCAATGATCGATGCCGATCAACAATAACTGAGTATTGAAGATAAATAGAAACGGCAGGATGGCGGTACGGATATCGTACGCGAAACCCTGCAAACCGGTCTTGATCGGATCGCTACGCGCGATCGCCGCCGCGGCAAATGCCGCGAGACCCACTGGCGGTGTATCGTCCGCGAGAATGCCAAAGTAAAATACAAACAAATGCACCGCGATCAACGGCACGATCAAGCCATTGGCCGCCCCCAAGGTTACAATGACCGGCGCCATCAACGTAGACACGACGATATAGTTCGCAGTTGTCGGCAAGCCCATACCCAGAATGAGACTAATCACCGCGGTGAATATCAACATCAGCATGATGTTGCCACCCGAGATGAACTCGACGAACTCAGTCATCACCAACCCAATACCTGTTAGGGTCACCGTACCCACGATAATTCCCGCCGCCGCCGTGGCCACACCGATGCCGATCATGTTGCGCGCACCGGCCACACATCCGTCGAGCAGATCTTGGAAGCCGCGCCCAACGGCCGAGCCTAGTTCACCCTGACCCCTGAACATCCCCATTAACGGGCGTTGCGTGATCACGATCACCATCATGAACACCGTCGCCCAAAAGGCAGACAGGCCGGGAGAGAACCGTTCGACAGTAAGACACCAAACCAGCAATACAACCGGCAGCAAAAAATACAACCCAGCCTTTATCGTCGGCCCAACTTCTGGTAGTTCCACGACCTTCGAGTTCGGATCATCCATCTCCAGCTCCGGAAATTTCGATGCGTACCACAACAGCACGATGTAAGCGAAAATAGTGAGCGCACCGACAATCCAAGTGGCCGCACTGCCAAAAGCGGTTTTCAGCCAACCAATGCCATAGTAAACGATGGCGGTCAAAATGATCAGGCCAAGTACGGTGCCTACGAAAGACAACAAACTCTGAGCAAACGTGCGTTGTGTCCTGCGTGGCAGACCCATCATGTTTGCCTTCAACGCCTCCAAATGGACGATGTACACCAGCGCAATATAAGAAATAATCGCGGGCAGAAACGCGTGTTTAATGACCTCTACATACGAAATGCCGACGTACTCCACCATGAGAAACGCCGCCGCCCCCATGATCGGCGGGGTGAGTTGTCCATTGGTGGAAGCCGCGACTTCTACCGCGCCTGCCTTGGTCCCTGGGAAACCGACACGT
>JAOTYS010000469.1 GCA_029861795.1 Gammaproteobacteria bacterium
CATCCCATCCAAATATTCGTTGAGTACGCGAACCAACGTCTCAGGATCTGAGCGCTCGGTAAGTGCGGTGAAACCAACGAGATCCGAAAACAGAAAAGTCATTTCGCGAGTTTCGCCGGACAAACGCAATTGCCGGGGATCATCGACCAGACGCTTGACCAGTGTGGGCGCCATGTAGTGATTGAACGCGTTTCGAATTCGCCTTTGGCTACGAGACTCGGAGAAAAAACCATGGATCATGGCCACTAAATAGATGCCGACGATAGTCAATAAGTTGGATGCAAGTGGCATAACCAGATTCTCGGACCGCCACAAGTACAAATTTAGCGCGAATACTACACCTGCCAGCACGACGGCAAAGACCGATAGCGATAGCGGGCCGAGAAAAGGCGACACGACGATAAGGATCAGGCCCAAGGCAAGCACGAGCGCGATTTCGGCACCCCAGGTCCAAGCCGGACGGTGTCTTATAGTCTGATCGAGCATCCCCGAAATCACGTTAGCGTGGATTTCGACACCCGGGAACGCCGCGTGCATGGGTGTAGTGCGCAAATCCACCAGCCCCAGCGCGGTCGTACCCACTAATGCAATTCTCCCTTGTAAGTGCCTATCAAGAAGCGGCTCTCTTCCCAGCACCTTAGTGGCTGAGACATACGGAAAACTGCCCTTAGGTCCCCGGTACGGGACCAGCACAGCGCCGTTCGCATCGATCGGCACGAAAAGATTACCAACGCCCAGTCTCTCTAAGCTTGGATAACCGCTTTTTTGGGTTACTTCTGCAAACATCGGCACCACGATCTCATCGAGATAGGTTCGAACTACAGACAAGGAGAGAGATTCGTAAAGGGCGCCGCGATACTCATGAAGCATGGGTATCCGCCGCACGATACCGTCGGAATCCAATAAAGGATTGGAAAAGAAGCCTCCGCTGGCGGCGTTTGTCTGCAGGATCGCCAGATTGCCACCATAACTCGAAGCCTTGGGCGGGTAGAAATTAGCGTCAACGAGGTCGGTACTCTCGAAAACAGGGTCGGGAATCAGCCCGTGGCTCTCGGTGCGCTCTGGATTGATATTGAAGTAGTACCCCAATACCACCGATCGACTGGATAGCGCATCAGCGAATATGCGATCTCTGTTTAAAGACGGGCCAAGATGTCGCAATCTGTGCAACAAGGCATGTTCGTTTTGCTTGCTAAGCAAGCCTTCAAGATCTTGCAATGCTCGATTTTCGTCTCGTTCTGCAAAGACCACGTCGAAACCGACCAAGGCGACTCCATAGTCCTCAAATAATGCGTCGACAAGCTCCTTGAGCTTGGTGCGCGACCAAGGCCACCGCCCTTCCGCTCGCAAGCTCGACTCGTCAATATCGACGATGACGATGCGGTCATCGATACCGTGGGGCGCGCTTAGACGAACCCGGGCGTCGTAGGCAAAGTTTTCAAATGCATCGATAACATGCAGCGGGACCAGCCTTGTGACGTGAAGTAGCACGGCTACAAGGACGCCAATTCCGAGTAATACCCGTGGTAGTCTTCTTCTTAACATTGTTTATGTGACAAATCCGAGCCTATGACTCACTATGCACTAGTGTGCACTCCGTTATGTTGGATCGGTATAGCGATGATATGATAAGCGAAACGTTTGGAAAACAAACCCGTCGCATCGCGCGAATTGGGCGGAGGGGAAATTGCAACGCGCCCTTGTCACTGTGTTCGCAGTGTCTTTGTTCTTAGTCGTGCCATCCGGCGCCGCAGAGAACACCGCTATTCATTTTTCCCTTTCCGCATTTGATGTCACTGGCGCTAACCCGCTTTCCGCCCGAGCCACCTCAGAACTGCTCAATCCTTTTCTGGGCGAGGGCGCGGATCTAAATCGGTTACGAGCGGCCGCCGAAACGCTGGAGCGAGCTATTCGCAAGGAGGGCTTTTCTTTCTTCAGAGTGGTGTTACCACCACAAACCATCACGGGTGATACGGTTATCCTTCAGATCACCGCACTCCCTGTTCAGCAGGTGGCAATTTCAGGTAATCGTCACTTTCCGGATGAGAACATTCGAGCGTCCTTACCAGAATTGATTGAAAATGACTCGCCAAACACAAAAACTCTCGCACGAGCCCTGCGGCTTGCCAACAAGAATCCGGGCAAGTTGACCACTGTCAAATTCAGAGTAATAGAAGGGATAAATAACGCGGTTCAGGCCCAGATTAATGTGCGCGACGAACGACATCACCAATTCTACTCCTGGCTGAACAACACCGGCAATGAGCAGACGGGTGACACGCGTATCGGCGTTGGATATCAGCACAACAATTTGTTCCAGAGAGATCAGGTCGGTACAGTGAACTTCACCACTTCGTTGGAAGAATCTGAGGATGTGGCACAGTTCGCCGCCAGTTATCAAATTCCGTTTTATCGAATAAATACGATGTTGAACCTCTATGCAATTCGATCCGATGTGGATACCGGCACGGTCGCCACATTCTTTGACGTTAGCGGGCGAGGAGATTTTTACGGCGGATGGCTAACCTATCTTCTACCCAGCTTGGGGAGCTATCGGCACGAAGTGGCGGTCGGCATCGACGACAAGTTGTTCGATAACGACATCATTTTCGAAGATCAGCCGATCGGGGTCGATGTGAGAAGTCGTCCGATATCGCTGCGCTATGCCGGAACCTGGGGCAGCGCAGGTAAAACCGCGACATGGTCGGTAGCTTACTACACCAACCTATCCGGAGGCAGTTTTAATGACGACATTGATTATGCCGCGACGCGTGTCGGTTCGACTTCGAACTGGTCCCTATTTCGGTATAACGGCGAGATCGATATGGCGATCAAACGTTGGAACCTCATAGGACGGCTAGGTGGTCAGTACACCGATGAACCGCTGATTCCGGGTGAGCAATTCGGGCTCGGCGGGCTTGACTCGGCGCGAGGCTTGCAGGAACGCGCGCTCACTGGGGACCGGGCCACAACATTCGGTGTAGAGGTATGGGCGCCCCCACTTAGGCACGGCCTTAGATTGATTGGCTTTGTCGATAGCGGTCGTATTGACCAGTCCAGCGCGCTTCCCGGCGAGATCGACAACGCGAGTGTGGTGACCGCCGGAATCGGGGCGCGATGGAATCGGGGGCGACGTTTGAACGCAAGGGTTGATTTTGGGTACGTGCTGGATGGAGCAGCACCGACCGAGACTACTGGTATAGACAAGGACGACGCAAAGATCCACTTCAACTTACTATACAGATTCTAGCGGCGCGGTATTAAACCAAACGTGTTATCTGCTCGGAGCTCAATCTTAGTTTTCATGGCGGTCCTGGCCTGGTCGTCCCATGGCTCGGCGCTTGCTGCAGATCCGATCCAAGAACCAGCAGGTCATGTAGTTTTGTCACGAGGCGCCGTGTCGGCTGTTAAAGCGAATGGCACCGTCCGACTGTTAGGAAAGGGATCTGAGGTGTTTAACGGAGACCGCATAACAACTGCAAAAAAAAGTTTCGCAGTCATCGAGTTCATCGATGCCGCAAAGGTTACAGTCCGCCCCAACAGCGAGCTGTTAATCGAAAGATATCGGTACACCAATACCAGTACTGACGGCAGCACACTCAATCTAGTTAAAGGCGGGCTGCGCGCAATTACTGGACGTATTGGTGCGAACAATCCCAAAGCGTATACGGTGCGGACTCCATTGTCGGTTTTGGGAATACGCGGCACCGAATATGACGCCCGGCTATGTGCGCAAGACTGCCGCATAGAGGAACAGCAGTATCAGGACGTCATCCCTCGCATCACTGGCTGTCCGATGAAGTTGGAAGAAATTCCACCGGGTTTCTATGCAACCG
>JAOTYS010000074.1 GCA_029861795.1 Gammaproteobacteria bacterium
AACACTTTTTTGAGTTGCGTAACCAGGCGGCACAACACCAAATAGAGGAAGTTGGAGCTCAGTTGCGCGACATGATGCCATGGATTAAGGCCGGCAGGATTGTAGATAAAGACAAGAATTGAAGGCACGTTAACGCTGCCAGGGACACGCAGGGGCATCTCTACGGTGTGTTCCACTATTGCCACAGGGTTGGTCTTGCAAACGCCAACGAGTTCTCAGGTAGAAACGTCTATTCCATGGCTGTCGAGCAATACCCCATCGTCGCGCGTGAAGGGTGGATCCATATCACCCTTGCGATTTCCATCGCATCTTTAGTGCACTACGCGCTGGGCTGGCCCTGGGCCCTGCCTTTGTGGTTTTTGAGCCTGTTCATAATTCAGTTTTTCCGGGACCCGCCACGATCTGTACCAGATGTAGCGAACGCAGTCATTGCGCCCGCTGACGGCAAAGTAGTGTCTTTGGTTGAAGCCGAAGACCCGTATCTCAACCGCCCCGCACTTAAGATTAGCATCTTTATGAACGTATTCTCGGTGCACTCAAATCGAGTTCCCATAGGCGGCAAGGTGATGCAACAGTGGTATCAGCACGGGCGGTTTGTCAATGCTATGCTTGATAAGGCCTCACATGAAAACGAACGCAATGCGATCTGGGTTCAAGATGATCACGGCGTGGATGTGGTGTGTGTACAGATTGCGGGGCTGATCGCGCGCAGGATCATGTGTTATGTGGAGCCGGGTGGGGCGGTAAAACAGGGACAGCGTTACGGATTTATCCGGTTTGGCTCACGGGTGGATGTCTATCTTCCGAAAGAAACCGTGATAAACACTCGATTAGGGGCATGGGTGTACGCCGGCAAGGATGTCATCGCAACTTTGGCTGGATTAGATCAATCTCATGGCTGAAAAGGTACGCAGAAACACCAGGACACCGCGGGACCCATCTGCGCGAAAAGGGATATATGTACTACCCAACTTGTTGACCACGGCAGGGCTGTTCTTTGGATTCTACGCGATAGTGTTGGCCACCAAGGGTGATTTTGAAAATGCGGCCATCGCAGTATTTGTGGCGATGCTAATGGATGGCGCAGACGGGCGAGTGGCACGAATCACCAACACCACTAGTGACTTTGGCAAGGAATACGACAGCTTGGTCGATGTAATCTCCTTCGGTTTGACGCCGGCGTTGGTTATTTACGAATGGACCCTGTATGCCAGTGGCAAAGTTGGCTGGCTGGTAGCGTTTACCTACGTGGCCGCAACGGCGCTCCGTCTTGCCCGATTTAACACACAAGAGGTCCAGGATAAGGGATATTTTCAGGGACTGCCGTGTCCCGCCGCGGCCGCTCTGGTGGCAGCTTTTGTCTGGGTGCTAGATAGCTATAACTTCAGAGGCGAAGAGATTTCTTCGCTTGCTATGGTGTTGGTGGTAGCGGCGGCCATGGCTATGGTCAGCAATATCAGATATCGGAGTTTTAAGGACTTTGATCTGAAGGGACGGATACCTTTTGTAAAACTAATCTTTCTTGTGTTGATGTTCGTTCTCGTTTCTCTTAGTCCCCCACGAGTGTTATTTCTGTGTGCGCTCGTCTATTTTTTGTCCGGTCCAATATCAACGGTCTGGGGATATCGACGTAACGCCAAGCGTAAGACGGACCCCCACAGCGAATCGACCCCTCCCAACGCAGAGCCTTTGAGTAAATCCGAAGACAAAGAAGACTTGATCTGATCTACTATCCTCATCTACACTCTCGGTTATGAACTCGCAGCCACTCCGATCCTCTCGTGATTTGACTTGCCGTAACGGCCTTGGCTGTGAGTGCTTGGCTCTCCTTACTGCATTGCTGCGCCGCTAGGCGCATAAATATCCCACCACATCAAACTATTAACCGGAGTCCGCATAAGCGGGCAGCCTCGTTAAATCTTCTTGCCTTTGGTCGGGGATACTAAACTATGCAAGAACAACTAATTATTTTTGACACAACGTTGCGTGACGGCGAGCAGAGCCCGGGTGCGTCTATGACCCACGATGAAAAGCTACGTATTGCGAAGGCGTTGGAAAGATTACGTGTGGATGTTATTGAAGCCGGTTTCCCGGCCTCCAGTCGCGGTGACTACGACGCTGTGAAGACCATCGCGAAGTCTATAAAAGACAGCACGGTATGTGCCTTGGCTCGCACTGTAGAGAAGGATATTGACCGCGCTGCTGATGCGATCAAGCCCGCAGAACGTCGTCGCATACACACCTTCATCGCAACATCGCCTATTCATATGCGTGAAAAACTACGGATGGAGCCAGAGGCGGTCCTTGAGCGCGCTGTATGGGCCGTAGAGCGTGCTCGGCGCTATACCGATGATGTCGAGTTTTCGCCGGAAGACGCGGGCCGATCTGATACCGACTTCTTGTGTCGGGTGCTTGAGGCCGTAATCGATGCAGGGGCTGGTACAGTCAACATACCGGACACCGTCGGCTACAACCTGCCCGGTCAATTCGGCGATCTGATTGCAACTCTTATTGCTCGGATACCTAACTCTGATAATGCTGTGTTTTCGGTTCACTGTCACAATGATCTAGGTGTGGCGGTGGCAAACTCCCTAACTGCAGTCATGCAAGGTGCGCGTCAAGTCGAATGCACCATAAATGGCTTGGGAGAACGGGCTGGAAACGCCTCATTGGAGGAGATTGTGATGGCGGTTAGGACGCGCCAGGATGTGTTCCGTTGTGACTCGAAAATAGACACAACACAGCTTGTGCCAACCAGTCGCCTGGTATCGACGGTGACCGGCTTTATAGTGCAGCCGAATAAGGCCATCGTCGGAGCCAACGCTTTTGCCCATGAATCAGGCATTCATCAAGACGGGGTGATCAAGAAGCGGGAGACCTATGAGATTATGCGTGCCGAGGACGTGGGTTGGAGCACCAATCGTATGGTGTTGGGTAAACTTTCGGGACGCAACGCTTTTCGCGCCCGGCTGGAAGAGCTCGGTATCGAGTTTGAAACCGAGGAGGAATTGAACTCTGCGTTCGCTCGATTTAAAGATCTTGCAGACAAGAAAAGAGAGATCTTCGACGAAGACCTCCAGGCACTAATGGCTGAAGAAGGTCTGGAACAGGCGAACGAAAACATCAGGTTGGTTACTTTGCAGGTAAGTTCGCAGACTGGTGAGACCCCCCACGCCCAAGTGACGTTAAGCGTCGATGGCGAAGAGCAGCGCGCTGAATCTAGTGGCAGTGGTATGGTGGACGCTTCGTTTAAGGCGATAGAAAGGCTGATAGACAGCGGTGGAGAGCTGCAACTCTATTCTGTAAGCAACATAACCAGTGGAACGGATGCACAGGGAGAAGTAACCGTACGCTTAGAGAAAGGTGGCCGAATTGTCAACGGCCACGGTGCCGATACAGACATAGTGACAGCGTCGGTCAAGGCATACGTTAATGCGCTCAACAAACTTGCGGAGCCCGTAGAAAGACGGCATCCACAAATCAGTCAGGTGCTCTAGTAGCTTACCAGGCGGGCACGCTTTGCAACCCTTAGGATCATAGCTATGCTTGTCCTATGAGTGAAGCAGAGGTTAGACGCCGCGCGTATCTGCAGGCGATGGGGATCGAGATCTGGGCTGCACGTACGGCTCGACAGCCGGTTGCCGACGCTTCACCAAGTCAACAGCACATTGATACCAGCACAGACAGCGTGACGGTGGGCCACGCCGCCGCTTCATCGGGTGCAAAAGAACCGTCTAGTTCTCCCTCCAATATGGATTGGGACGCGCTGGAGTATGCGGTCCAGACGTGCAAGCTCTGCTCGTTGCACAAAGGGCGGATCCGGACAGTATTTGGGGTTGGTAGTCTGAGTGCGGACTGGATGTTTGTGGGTGAAGCGCCAGGAGCCGAGGAGGATCGGCAGGGGATTGCGTTTGTCGGTCGGGCCGGACAGTTACTCACGTCAATGTTATCGGCGTTGGGTCTGAAACGGGAACAGGTCTATATCACCAACGTACTAAAGTGTCGCCCTCCGAATAATCGTGATCCTATGGGCGAAGAGGTTGTAAGTTGTGAGCCTTACTTACACCGCCAAGTAACGTTGATTGAACCGAGCATCATCGTTGCTTTAGGCCGTTTCGCCGCACAGTCTCTTCTTAAAACCTCTGAGTCCATCGGTAAGCTTCGAGGACAATGTTTCAGTTATGGCAATGGAATCCCATTGATCGTGAGTTATCACCCCGCATACTTATTGCGTAACCCGATTGACAAACGCAAAGCGTGGGAGGATCTGTGCCGCGCGCGTGCGCTACTGGGTGAGCAATGAGCGCTGTAGCCTCAGACGCGGCGCCGATACTGCGTGAGATGCGGGAGTCAGATCTGCGATCTGTGCTTGTGATAGAAAACATCGTGTACGACTTTCCATGGTCCAAAAATATATTCCGAGATTGTCTTAAAAATGGATATGTGTGCAGAACGTATGAGCAGGACACTCAAATACTTGGTTACGGCATCATGTCTGTGGGGATCGGCGAGTGCCATTTGCTAAACATTTGCATTCGCCCGCAGTCGCAGAGTAATGGGTTGGGTACTAATTTAGTATTGCAGTTGGTAGAGGTTGCCCGACAGCGCAGAGCTCAGATAGCGTTTTTGGAAGTCAGGAAGTCCAATGATGCCGCCCAACGCGTTTACTCCCGCCTGGGGTTTAATGAAATCGGCGTGCGCAGTGATTACTACCCCGCCCGGCGCGGGCGGGAAGATGCAGTTATCTTGGCTAAGGGCCTGTGAGTTGATACACGGCGAAGGGTCTTTAGAATCAGTTACTGTGCACCAAGATCTTTTGTCCTGGCCGCAAAGTATCATCGGTTCGAATTGCGTTCCAGCGGATGAGTTGACTAATGTAGACTTTGTACGTCCGAGCTATGGCCCATAGCGTGTCTCCGGCACGAACTTGGTGGACAATGGGTTCGCTAGCGGCGGCGTCGATTCGTGCAACGCTAGGTTCTTCTGATGCATTGGTGTATGCATAGGTCTTGCCCGACACCGGGATTAACAAATCTCCTCCGGCGCGGATCAAACTCCCCTTGATGCTGTTGGCCTTTCTGATTGCGCTTACCGTTACTCCATGCCGCCGAGCGATGCCAATCAATGTTTCACCGGGTTTGATCTGATAGTGGATCCAGCGCATACGGGCTTCAGGCGGTACTCGTGTCAACGCGTCGCGCAACTCTTGTGCACGATTGCTGGGAATGAGGACTCGGTGTGGCCCGTCCGGATCAGTGGCCCAGCGTTTGTAACCTGGATTGAGTTGGCGTAATTCTTTCAGCGGGACGTCGGCGAGTTGAGCTACTAGCTCAAGATCGATTTGAGAATGGGTAGAGACTCTATCGAAGTATGAATAATTTGAAATTGTGGGGAGTGTGACCCCAAATCGACTCGGTTCTGAGATTATATTCCTGATTGCAATAAGCTTGGGGACATAGCGCACGGTCTGTGTCCTGAGCGGCAGGTTTGCATAGTTCGTGGCACGATTGCGCCTGCGATTGTATTCCATGGCATTAAAGACTGCTGTTTCGCCAGCGTTGTAACCGGCTAGAGCATGAAACCAGTCGTTGTGGAACTCGAGGTTTAGAAACGTTAGGTAGTCCAGCGCTGCATCGGTGGATTGGATGATGTCTCTCCTGCCGTCATACCACCAAGTTTGTCTTAGACCAAAACGTCGACCAGTGGATGGAATGAATTGCCACAACCCCTCGGCGCTAGCGCGAGAATGCGCCAACGGATCGAACGAGCTTTCCACCGCGGGTAGCAACGCCAATTCCATGGGTAGACCTCTTTTTTCCACTTCCTCAACGATGTGATACAAATAGCGACTTGCACGTGTTATAAGTAGTGACCAATAAGCGGGGTGTTGCGAGTACCATCGCTCATAGTACGTAACGTATTTGTTTTCTAGTGGTGGGAGAGAGAATCCAGCGCGAATCCGAACCCAAACATTGTCGTAGGAGCTGACGCGACGCTTTCGTTCAGCACGGTATGTCGAGGCGAGTGCCACGGCGGGTCGATATCCTTCTCCCACACTACCGATCTGCTGGGTGTCGTGGGGTGACGCCGCGGAGCGAGTGGTTATGGCGGGAGGTGTAGAGCGGATTTCCGGTGTCGCGTGGGTGTCGCGTGCGGTGGGTTCTAATACAGTGCTTGCACATCCAGGTAGTGTCAACAGCAATAGCGACCCCCCCCACAGGCGGCAGCTCGCCGCAAATGGGGAGCATGGATACATGAAGGCGGCATGTTAAGGATGTCTTAGTACCTCGTCAATTGGCATTGACGCTCGCGACATGACGACTTTGGATTGCTGCGATCCGGGTTGTGGTTACTGCTGCGGCGGTGTAAAACAGTGGTGATGGACAGCCGGACATCAACAGTCGGTGGTAAGCCAGGGGCCCGATGCAGGATCGTCTAACACAGGTCACTGATTGGTTTCAGTCTCCGCTGGGGCAATCGCTGCAGTCTCGTGAGACCGAACGACTGAGACAAGTGGCGAACCGACTGCACGGTCCGGTCGGGCTTCAAGTTGGTCGCGTTTGTGGTGTCAATATGCTGCAAGTGACCCCGGCCGTGACCACAGTGATAGCATCTCCATCCAAATCTAATGGGGTGGACGCGGTCCATGTGCGTAGCTCAGAACATGCCTTACCGTTTGACATGGGCTCTATCAACATCGCGGTGCTACCACATACTCTAGACTTTGCAGCCCAGCCTCATCAAATACTTCGAGAAGTGCACAGAGTGCTCGCAGCGGATGGTTATATTGTCATTTTTGGTTTCAATCCCTTTAGCCTATGGGGCGTTTGGCGTCTAGCGTTAAAGCGGAAGGGCCAGGTACCATGGTGTGGGTGGTTTTACCGTCTATCCAGAGTCCAAGATTGGCTGGCTCTTCTGGATTTTGAAACTGTGTCTGGTTCCATGATTTACTATCGTCCGCCGCTGCAGACGGAGCGGCTCAGACGTCGTTTACATTTTCTTGAACTGGCGGGCGACAGGTGGTGGCCTATCACCGCAGCAGTTTATGTGCTAGTGGCTCGTAAGCGCGAATACGGAGTACCGCTCATCACCCAGCGGTGGAAGAAAAAAAGACGCCTTGCACCAGGCTTGGCAAATCCGGTAACAAAAATGTGAATTCCCCTCACCTTCAGGTCATTGTATGCCAGGCTTTAAGGGCAGAATAAAGGAGTGACTACGGCTGTCCAGATTTATACCGATGGCGCATGCCGCGGCAACCCGGGTCCCGGCGGGTGGGCAGCAATACTACGCATTAACTCCCATGTTAAGGAAATCTGGGGCGCAGAGCCTCACACTACCAACAATAAGATGGAATTGACTGCCGCCATCAAAGCCATGGAGGTATTGACACGTCTTTGCACAGTCGAGTTGATCACCGATTCAGAGTATCTGCGCAAAGGAATCACCGAGTGGTTACCACAATGGAGACAGAGAGGATGGCGTACTGCAAACAAGAAGCCTGTTAAGAACAAGGAGCTGTGGCAGCATTTGGATGAGCTAAGTCAAGGTCACCAGATAAACTGGCGATGGGTGAAAGGTCATTCCGGCGATGCCGGAAACGACAGAGCAGATGAACTTGCCAATCTAGCTATAGACGAGATGCTGCAAAAATGTTGACAAGAATCGCTTCGGTCATATGGAACCACTGCTAGGCCAACAATGCGTCAGCTAGTCCTCGATACCGAAACCACAGGGCTAGACCCTGATCTTGATCATCGAATCATAGAAATTGGGTGTGTCGAACTAGTCAATCGCCGATTTACTAGAAATAACTTTCAACAGTATCTAAATCCGGGTAGAGAGATAGACGAGGCCGCGCTTGAGGTTCACGGCATAACCGTGGAGTCGCTAGCGGATAAACCACATTTTGAAGATATTGTAGACGATTTTTTGGCATACGTAGACGGCGCGGAATTGATTATCCACAACGCGCCGTTCGATACCGCGTTCCTTGATTACGAGCTCTCGCAGCTGCTCCCTAAGCGCGGCTGTATTGAAGACTATTGCACCGTATTGGACAGCTTGGTGCTCGCCAGAGATCTACATCCCGGCCAAAGAAACAGTTTGGACGCACTGTGTAAGCGATATGGAATCGATAATTCACAACGTACGTTACATGGGGCGTTGTTGGACGCCGAAATACTGGCGGACGTATACCTGTCGATGACTGGTGGACAGGCGGCGTTATTGCTAGATGGTCGTGATTTTAAGGAATTAGATGCAGTGCAACGAGAACGGAGTCTACGACGGGACAATAGGGCACCACTGCCAGTGATCGTACCGACCAGCGAGGAGCTCGCGGCCCACAATGCATGGCTGGATTACCTCGATCAGCAAAGCGCTGGACAGTGTTTGTGGCGACGCTTGCAACGCGAAACCGATTGCACCAGTTGAGCCGAGCCGGCACTGGGATCGACTATAACCAGACCGTAATGCTCAAGATCAAGGCGAACAGTACCATTGCAATTAAGGCCACACTGCCGGTAGTCCAAGTACGTGCGAGTATCCCTTCAGGGCCGTGAAATTGATAGATGATTCGGGTCAGTTTCTGGGTCAGCGTGATGGCCGCGTTGCGTACTTTGGAGTCGATTGTGTGGATCGCGAATGTCAATATGCGCACAAGGCTGGGGGCGAATCGGCGATAAATCCACTCCGCATCGATGTTTGTCGAAGGCAGTTCAGGGGGGTAGATGTTTGACAGCTTAAGCCACACAAATGCGAGTGCCGAGAAGAACAATAATTGTAATTGGGCAATGATGTGCGAGGCATCAAACGGTGTGTAATCAAGCGGAAATGGCAACAGACGGTATAGTGCCCATGGATAGGCGCCGACGAGAATGCATAGCAGCGCTGAGAGGCCCATAGCGATCAGCATGTTGGTAGGTGCCTCTTTCACGCGAATACCCGAATCGTGGGCATAGAACGCAAAAAACGGGATCTTTATGCCGGCGTGATGAAATACTCCGGCGGATGCAAACAGTAACGCTAGCCATATCCAGTCATGGCCTTGCTCCAGCGCGGCCACCATAACCATGGATTTGCTGACGAAACCACTGAATAGAGGGAATGCCGATATTGATGCGGCGCCCACCAGGCAAAACGCGGTGGTCTTGGGCATGGATTTGTATAACCCACCCAACTCAGAACCGTTTATTTTTCCGGTGCGGTAGAGTACGGCTCCCATCGCCATCATTAGTAGACCCTTAAATATCACGTCGTTAAAGGCGTGGGAGATGGCACCATTCAGAGCTAGTTCGGTGCCGATACCAATGCCACACACCATGAACCCGAGTTGGTTAATCATGCTGTAGGCCAACACGCGCCGCAGATCGTTTTCGATGACTGCATAAAAGATTGGAAAGCATGTCATCAGTGCGCCGATAAAGACCAAGATCTCAGTACCTGCGAATCCTCGCGCCAACGCGTAGACCGCCACTTTTGTAGTAAAAGCACTCAAAAAAACCGTTCCGGTGGGGGTAGCCTCGGGATAGGCATCCGTCAGCCAGTTGTGAACAAAAGGAAACGCGCATTTAATGCCAAACGCGATGAAGATAAGCCATGAACCCACGCCGGTCAGGCCTATATAGTCAAACGCAATGCTGCCTGTGTGGTGCACCTGAAATAGGGCGCCGCCCAAGAGAAGCACTCCGGATGTAATTTGTATGATTAAGTAGCGCATCCCGGCCGCAAGTGCTTGGGGCGTGCGTCGGGCCCATATCAGAAACACCGAGGTAACAGCCAACAGCTCCCAAAAAACAAATAGAGAGATCAAATCTCCTGCAAACACGGCGCCTAATGCACTACCGGCATATAGTAATGCAGCTACTTGCTGCATTGTGTCCCGCACGTGCAAGGCATATATGATTCCGATGAAGGCGGCGAGATGGAACAGATATCCAAAAAACAGTGACAAACTGTCGACGCGATACGGTGTCAGGCCATAGTCAAATATCGTTATTTGCCAGTGCATCCCATGCACTGTGCCTAGTAAATTCAGAAAGCCTACTAAGGGTGTCAAGAGCAAGACGGCATGGCGTAGCCACCCCCTTGATAGTAGCAACGCAAAAGCGGCCAAATAAAAGATGAGAAAAGGTGGCAGCTCAGTCGGAGTCATAATAGCTTTGACTACGCATGATGAACTTGCGGAGTGCTTTCGCGGCTAACACCAGTACTACACACGAGACGAATCCATATAGCCCGTAGAATCCCAATATGGCTTCGATTTGATGTGTGATGTGACGATGATAGATAAAATCCAATAACAACAGGGCTGCACAAATTAGATAGAACCATCGCAGTAACCTTGCGATATTCAATCGGTTGTCAAATAGATGTCGGTTCATAATGGTTCAACTATGACGCGCGTCCAGTCACTCTAGTCATTAGTTGGTACGACAACTCCGGGTAGAAGAATAACAACAGACACCCGAGTGAAGTGATGACGAGCGCGAGCAATGCGGGGAATGGGGCTTCAAGGGCGCTATACGAGTGCCCATTGTCCGCGGCTTTGTAGAAGAAAGCGCGCACCGGAATAGGTAATAGATAGGCCAGGCTGAGCAACGAGCTCAACAGCAACACCCCGAGGAGCAGTGTTTCATTTGCTTCCAGGGTGCCTAGCGCCAAGTACCATTTGCTCCACAAGCCGCCGGTGGGTGGTAACCCTATTATGCTAAGGCTTGCTATGAAGAACGCTGTCATGGTGACAGGCATGCGTCGACCGAGACCGCGCATCTGACTAATCTCGGTCTTGTGTGTAGCCACCGCTATGGCACCGGCACAGAAGAACAGCGTGATCTTGCCGAATCCATGCATCAGTATGTGCATACCGCTGCCGATGGTTGCCAGGGGGTTGGCCAGCAGAGCGCCCAGGACGATGTATGAGAGCTGACTCACGGTTGAATACGCCAGCCGCGCCTTCAAGTTGTCCTTACGCAAGGCCACCAACGACGCAGCCAACACCGTGAATGCGGCTGCGTACATCAACCACTGTCTGGCTCCCAAGTCGGCCAACAGGTCAAGACCGAATACATAGACAGTTACTTTGACGATAGCGAACACCCCTGCCTTCACCACTGCCACAGCATGCAGCAAGGCGCTTACTGGAGTAGGGGCAACCATAGCGGCAGGAAGCCATCGATGAAAGGGCATCACCGCTGCCTTGCCGATGCCGAATATATACATCGTAAGTAATAGTGCGATCGACATTGGCGATGCTATGCTTAAGATTCCACCAGCGGTGAATGCCAAGGTTCCTGCCACCATCCAGGTCCAGATGATGGCGGGTAGCAGGATTGCGAGGGAAGTGCCGAGTAGTAGTCCGAGGTAGATGCGTCCCGCACGTTTTGCTTCGTTCGTACCCGCGTGGGTGACTAAGGGCACAGTAGATAAGGTTAGCACTTCGTAAAACACGAACAGCGTGAGCATGTCCGCGGCGAAAGCCACGCCTAATGTAGCGGAGATGGCGACCGCAAAATAAACATAGAAGCGAGTTTGGTTTGGTTCGTCATGGCCACGCATGTAGCCGATGGAGTAGACGGAGGTCACCAACCAAAGAAAACTGGCCAACAACGCGAACAACATGCCAAGGGGTTCGACCTTGAGTGCAAGCGTCAGCGTGGGGAGAGGTTGAGCCAAGATGACGAACGGCTGGCTTCCAGCCATCACATCGGGCAATAAGCTCAACACCAGAGCGAATAATGTGACCGCTGTCACCAAGGTTGCGGCCTCGCGTATATTTGGATGCCGACCGAATGCGTAGATAAGTGCCGCACCGATGAGCGGCACTAGCACACACAGTGTAGCGATGATGGATGGCGTCATGGTGGCGACACACCTAGGACTGTGCTGCTGACAAGTTCGGCCAGTTTTACGGTGAGCCTGGTGTCAACTCCGAAGTAGATGTTTGCCGCAATTAATACCCAGGTCGGGATTAGCAAACTGGCCGGAGCCTCACCGATAGTGTCATTAGCCGTAGGCTTTGCGTTGAAATATGCGGCTTCCACCACTCGCCAAATATATACAATAGAGAGCAGAGAACTAACGAGTATTACCCCGACAAGTCCCCACCATTGCTTCTCCAGCGCAGCCAGCACTAAGTACCATTTACTAATAAACCCGACGGTCAGCGGCAAACCGATCACGCTAAATCCACCGATAACGAACGCCGCCATAGTCCACGGCATAGTGCGGCCGACGCCGGCTAAGTCGGTCAGCGATACAGAACCGAGACGGTAAAAGATACATCCTAGAGACAAGAACAGTGCCGTTTTTATCACTGCGTGGTTAAACAAGTGGAGTACTGTGGCGCTCAAGCCCATGCTGGATGCGATGCCAATCCCAATAACCATGTAGCCAATCTGCGCCACACTGGAGTAACCGAGCATTCGCTTCACATTGCGCTGAAAGATCGCTACGGTCGACCCGATCAGCGCAGCGGCGATCCCCAGTGGCAGCAAGAAATAGTTAAGTAAGAATTGTCCTAGCGATATCTCTGCACCAAACACCGTGAACGCAAACCGCAACAACACGTAGACGGCTACTTTCGTCGTGGTTCCGGCGAAAAATGCCGTTACCGCCGAAGGTGCGTGGCAATAGGCATTGGGTAACCAGTAATGCAGTGGGAATATGGCGGCCTTGATACCAACGCCGACGGTGATGAATACAAACGCGGCGGCGACAGTTCGTGTCGAGGACACAGCGGGTATACGTTGGGACAGGTCCGCCATATTGAGAGTGCCGGTCATGGCATAGAGCAGTCCTATCCCGATGAGCAGGAAAGTTGCGCCAATGGTGCCCATGATTAAGTACTGAAACGCCGCGGTCAGTGCCCTTCGTTGTTGTGCAAGACTGATCAAGACATACGAAGACAACGATGAGATTTCCAGAAATACAAAAAGATTAAATGCATCTGCAGTGGCCGCTATGCCGAGCAAACCTGTCAAACAAAGTAGCCAAACGCTATAAAACAGGTGAGACTTATTGGGATCCAGTTCGTGTTCGACACTGCACTTGGCAAACAAGACGACGACAGAGCTAATTCCCGCTACGATTAGTAGTACTAAAGCATTGAGGGGGTCGATTCGGTACTCGATTCCCCATGGCGCCGCCCAGCCCCCGAGCTCATAGCTGAAGGTGCCAAATGTGAGTACTCGGTGGAGCAATAAGATTGCGATGCCAAAGCTTGCCCAACTTACCGTGGCTGCAATCAGCCAGGGTAGCGGTCGGCGGGCCAACACCAGACAAGTGGGTGCGGCAAGTAATGGCAGAACGACTTGAAGTACGAGAAGGTGCGCGCTGATCACTGCTCCGAGTTATCCAGGCTATTTATTTCTTCTTCGTTTACCGACCTGTACATTGAATGTATGCGCACAACGAGGGCGAGTCCGACAGCCGTGGTGGCGACACCAACCACGATCGCGGTCAATATGAGTACGTGGGGTAGGGGATTGGAATAGTGGACGAAGGCATCGTCAATGATGGGGGCGGTTCCGGCATCCAGCTTGCCCACACTGATGTAGAGGATAAAGACGGATGTTTGAAATATGTTAAGTCCGATGATCTTTTTGATCAGATTGCTGGTGGCGAGCACTATGTATAGGCCTGCCATCATCAAGATGATGACTACCCAATAATTAAACAAGCCAAAACTGCCCATGATCGAACCCGAGGTAATACCTAGTTGGGTTGACGATAGCCGGCGAAGGAGTAAAACAAGTTGATCATCACGGCGGCGACCGTTGTGCCGACACCCAGTTCGATCAGGAAAATACCAAAGTGCTGACCCTTGACGGGATCACTATGCAATACGCCGTAATCAAGGTAGTTACCGCCTAAGAACAGGGAAATCACCCCCACGCCAGCATACAGTAATACTCCGCTGGCGGTGAGGATCGTCGTCAGCTTCGGCGATATGACCCGTTGCGTGTTCTCGAGGCCGAATATTAGCGTGTAGAGAATGAAACCTGCACCAAACATCACGCCTGCTTGAAATCCACCACCAGGACCAGAATCTCCGTGAAACTGTACATACAGGGCAAACACTAGGATGAACGGAAGCAACAGCTTGGCTATCACCCGCAGTACGAGATGATGTTCCATGCGGTTTTATTTGCTCGTATTGCTTTTTCGACGACGTGAGCCGCC
>JAOTYS010000075.1 GCA_029861795.1 Gammaproteobacteria bacterium
TCGCAACGCGTAGATCGCTTTTATAGTGCTGCAGCACAGGCGCAAAGATACAAGGTGCTGTATGAGAGCTTACGAGTCATTTGATGGTTTCAGTCATGGTCGAATCTCTGCGGGCAACCGCGAAACGCACCGCGGCGGTGGCTGCAGAGCTATCCGGACTGCTCAAATACAAGCGTAAGCAGAGTGGGCTGATCATTGTGATGCTACACAAGATCAATGACGAGTCAGACGCGCTTCAGTTGACTTTACGTCCGGAGTTGCTGGATGCGATTTTGACGGAAATTGGGGCGAGTCACGAATTTGTGTGCATGGACGACATTGAAGCGAAGGGGAGTGATCGTGAGTCTCAGGGGGGCCTCAAATTCGCCATCACGTTCGATGACGGCTATCGGGATAATTACGATCTGGCTTTACCAATACTCAAGAAGCATGGTGCTCCGGCGATCATCTATCTCAGTACCGCTCACATAGATGGAAAAACTGCGTTTTGGTTCGAGCAATTGGCCGCCGCTCTGTCGACGACGACCGAGCAGTACCTGGACCTTAAGTCGACGGGATTCGGAACTCGTTCATTGGAGACTGGGAACGATAGAGTTTCTGCCCTCAGGTGGCTAAATGCAAGATTGAAAGAATACGATCAGGAGCGACGCGAAACTATCGTTCGCGAGATTCTCGAGAAGACAGTCGGTAAAACATCGCTGCAAGTGCGTCCCATGCTGGATTGGTCTCTCGTGAGAGAGATGTCGAGGGCTGGTGTCCGGTTCGGCTCACACACGGTCACGCATCCGATACTCTCTAAGGAAGAGTCAGAGCGGGTAGTCCATGAACTCCAGGAGTCAAAGAATATTATCGAGAAGAAAGCTGGTCTTAAGGTGAGTTCGTTCGCCTACCCGAACGGGACTAAGAATGACTTCGATGCATCAGTTATTGCCGAGGTAAGAAATGCTGGATACAGGAACGCTTGTACGACTATCAGCGGGATAAATCGGTCCGATACGCCCGTGTATGAATTACACCGCATCGGATTACACAATGCCATGTGTACCGATGCCATGGGTCGTTTCGATCCACTCCTGTTCTGGTCGAAGGTGCTGGCAGTATTCTGAACTGCCGCAGCGTATAGATGACCGCAGTGCTAATGTACCATGCTCTAAATCACGGCGAGCCAGGTGAGCGCTATTCGCTGCGGGCTTCAGTATTTGAGGAGCAGATGCAGGCGATTTCCAGAACTGACAAGCCGGTGATCAATATCGAGCAATATTTCAGGAATCCAGTGCAGGATGGGATTATTGTCACCTTCGATGACGGGCATGGTAGCAATCTAAATCTCGCTGTGCCTGTATTGAAAGCGTATGGATTTACGGCGACATTCTTTGTTACGACGGACTGGATAGGGAGCCGATCCCAATGGCTGGACTGGGACGACATAGGAAAGTTAATTGACCAGGATATGGATGTTCAGGCGCATGGCCACACCCACCGATTCATGAATGGCTTGCGGGGAGCTGAACTGCTCGGTGAATTGCGGCAACCAAAGGACCTGTGCAAGAGGATGGTCGGAAAAGACGTTCGGCACTTGTCGTTGCCCGGTGGCCGATACTCCAAAGAGACGTTAAAGGTTGCGGGGCGCTGCGGCTATCGTACGCTTTCGACGTCGATCCCGGGGATCAACGAAAGCCGTCAAACAACCGAGCCATGGATTCTAAAGCGCTACGTCATCCATCAGGGAACATCGAGAGAAAGCTTTTCTAAAATCATTCATTGCGATCGCCGGTACGCAAGGCGAATGGAAGCCCGATATAGGATGAGAAGAGGATTCCAAAGTGTGCTCGGGGGTCGCCTTTATCACAGGTTGTGGTCAATGAGGAACAACTAGGGGCGATGGCGATTGTATTTTGGGCGTTTTTAGCGCTTACGCTCTACACGTACGTGGGTTACGGGCTCCTGATATGGCTTCTAAGCAGGGTTCGCCCTAAACCTATCAAAAAGGCGGAGATCACGCCCTCGGTATCAATTGTTATTGCTGCATATAACGAAGAAAAGTGCATTGCTGAGAAGCTGGATAATGTGCTGAGTTTGAACTACCCGGAGGGTCGGTTGGAGATCATTGTTGGATCGGACGCTTCCGATGACGCAACCGATTCCATCGTGCGGAGTTACGCGAGCAGAGGGGTCTCCCTGGTTCGGCTCGAGGGGCGGCAAGGAAAAACTGCGGTTCAAAACCGCTGCGCTGAGGTTTCTCGAGGGGAAATCCTGGTTTTTACTGATGCCACCACGCGTTTGCGCAGAGATAGTATTCGGATGCTAATGAGGAATTTCGCCGACGAAAGCGTTGGGTGCGTTGGAGGGAAACTGATCTATAGAAACAAGGGCAGTAGTCAAATTGGCGCGGGGGGTGTTGGCTATTGGAGTTATGAAGTGCTGATGAAGCGCTGGGAAAGCGCGGCTAATTCCTCAATTGGAGTAAGCGGTTGTTTTTATGCGGTTCGTAGCCGCCTTTATCGTGCAATCGAGACGAACTTGATCAGTGACTTTGTCATCGCGCTAGACACTTTCAAAAATGGTTACCGCGTAGCCTATGAGGAGGGCGCTGTTTGCGAAGAGGACGTGCTTGATGATGGTGCCGACGAGCTTGCAATGCGGGTGAGGGTTGCTTTACGCACCTACTCAGCATTGCGCGCTCGGCAAGCTCTGCTGAATCCCTTCAAATTTGGTCTGTTCTCTGTCCAACTGATTTCCCATAAAATGTTTCGTTATTCGGTTGGCCTCTTCCTGATAACTCTGTTGATTTCCAATCTATTTCTACTCAGCACGCCATTTTACCAATTCTTTCTTTTCCTGCAGGCAGGCTTTTATGGTTCTGCATTTGTAGGCCATCTATGTTACAGGGGTCCTAATAAGCAGGGGATTTTGGCGATACCGCATTATTTCGTGTTGGTTAATATGGCGGCGCTGATCGCTTTAGCCAAGTTCTGTCGAGGAGAAACTATGATTGTGTGGGCGCCGCAGCGATAATCATACGGATACTGGCTACTTCGAACTCCACAATGCCGTGAGATCACGGTCGAGCATACGACCTAATTTTGCGACTTCGGGTCGATAATAACTAACGATTTTAGCGCGTAATTCCGGCGCAAGTTTCGGACGGGGAATAGGTTTCTCATTCAGTTGACCGATACGGTCTAACAATTTCTTACGCCTGGCGCTATTGGGCATTAGGACCTTGCCGGCCCAGATGACGGATCGTGGGGAATTTCGGAGTAAACGGGAAACGACCTCGCTGCGTGGTCGTTTATTGGCATTTCTAGCGAGATGGCTGTCATCGAGCGTGGGCCGAAACGTACTGTCGACTCTGAGAAAGTCGAATACTTCTCGATAAACGCGCCGAGGTTCAGCCCTGAAATCGTCAAAGATAATGACGTGGACGTTTTCCCTTCCGAACGTGTCAAAGTAGCGCTGAAGCTGAGTGGAATATTTGGCAATCTCCCAATAATTTAGGCATTCGAGTGGGTATGGATCATCGGGCAGCCGTCTGCCGTGCATTCGATCCCCAATCGCATCGAGGGCCTCGCCGAAGTCGAGAATATTCTCGGTGCGATTCCAAATCCGTTGACTGTGATAGGAGTAAATCATTTCCGCAGGATTGCGGAACATGGCAATGATCTTCGAATCTGGTGAGTACTCTTTTATGTTCCGCGCAGCCTTGCGGGAGTACAGATACCAGACAGAGGCCTCGCCAATTCGTTCGAAGCCTTCGGCGGCGGAGAACAATGAGAGGTACCATTTCTCGTCATGCCGGAAAGAAGCCGTAAGATCTGTGGCGAAAAAATGTGTCTCTTTCGGTACGGACATAAAAACCTGAGGGTGTTGCCTCAAATGTGAGTACAGTGCGCTTGTGCCACATTTTGGCGCGCCAACGATAAAAAAATTAGGTACGATCGTCATCCGAATGCTCGGGAGAAGTCTAGCGTTAGAATTCGAGTCTGCTCAATTTATTATGTTAAAAGTATACGGTCTATTGTGCCGCTAACCGTCTTGGGAAACGCCTTCACGAAAGCGACATAGTCTAGGGAGTCATCTATATTCTCAAACGCATTGGCCGACAACAATAACTTGACCAGACTGCTACCAGTGTTCCGTTATGGTCGGCTACGAAATAACTAACCTGCTCAAATACCATGCCTCACAAAACAATGAAGGGGCATCGTTCATCAGGATTGTCCAGTTGAATGCAATTGTCTAGTCAGTCGATGCCGATTGCAGCCCAAATCGTTGGCGCTGAAGCGCGGCAAGATACCTGCGGAAAACAACATGACCAGAACGTCCGCGAACGGCATGTCACTTAGTTGCGAGGAGCTCGACTGCGACGCCTTCGACCGGTTGGAGGTGGAGTGGGGCCAGTTATTGTCGAACTCCTGCGCGGACCCGCTGGTAATGAGTTGGGCATGGATGAGGACGTGGTGGCGTGTCTTTGGCGAGTCGTCCGATGACCGTGAGTTAAGGCTCTTGTGCGTAAGAGACTCGGCTGGCGCACTGGTTGGTATCGCACCATTGTACTTGCAGGATTTTACGCAGTTCGGCAGCCGGTGCAGCCGCCTTCAGTTTCTCGCGGGCTGTTGGAGAGACAGTGACAATATCCGGTGTGAATATGTCGACTTCATTGTTCATGCCGGCTTCGAGCATCAAGTAGTCGGAGCGTTGCTTGACTATGTTCTTCACGAATGGCGCTGGGATGAGTTTGTAATCTGCAACCATTGGGTAAAATCTGAAAGCTATCGGTCGTTGAGGGAATTTTGCAGGGCCAACGGATATCTATTTAGACAGCATGAAAAAGGATATTCGCATCGATTGCAACTCGTAGGGACGTTTGCAGATTATCTATCCGGGCTCTCAGGAAGGACCAGGAGCCAGATTTTCAACCAACGGAAACGGTTGGAGGCTCATGGAGACGTCAGCATAAGACAAGCGACTTCCACGGATCTGGATGGGGTGTTTGACCTGCTAAATAGGTTCCATGAACTGCGATGGGGAAAAAGGGTTTTTGAAGGAAATCGTAAGGAGTTTCACCGTCGGATTTCTAGGCTGTTACTTCAAAAGGGGGAATTGGAATTCACGCTGTTATGCGTACAGGGTAAGCCAGTTTCAGCTCTATACGATTTCGTGATCGGATCGGTGAAATACGGTTATCAAACGGGTTTCGATAGAGACTTCGATAAGCGGTTATCCATTTCTAAATTGCATATGGGCTATTCTATCGAGTCGGCGTTCGAGAAAGGGCTGCAAGCGTTTGATTTCTTGCGCGGCGGTGGCCAGCGTGCTGGAAATTACAAGGATAATCTTGCTCAACCATACCGAGAAACCGCAACGCTACAGATTGTCAGATCTCAGAAACGGAAACTGTTGTACCAACTTTACGAAAGAATGCCGAATCAACTACGCGTGTTTGTTCGCGCACTTCCAAATTAGACCATCGAGGCGAGGGCGAGCCTACGGACCCTGATTTCAGAGTCCAACGAGAGCCGAGATGAGTTATTGACGATTCCTCGGGAGCGCTGAGTCATAGGCCCGGCGCTAGGGCAGCGCAGCCGTAGATGTTTTTGTCGGCCAGCGAGGTTCTGTTATGTCAAATTGGAGCGCCGGCGAATTTTTTTTCGAGCATAATGCAGCATGGGCGCGTAGATATCTGACTCTACATTCTCAAAAGAAGACCCTAGCGCCGAAAAACAAGTCCGCTGGTGTACGACCTAAGAATTTGAGACGGCCGGCGACGAGAGCAATTGGCTTAGCTGAACAGACCACCTCATTGTGAAAAGAAGTTTTGTTGCGTTAATCGCCGGGATTTTGAGCGCATGCGCTTCGTCTGGGGGAGCCCAGTTCAGCGCGCTTGATTGTCCTACGTCGGTCTCTGGAGATTCGGTCTACCGAATGGGTCCCGGCGATGTCTTGCAGATCTTTGTCTGGAGAAATGAGGAGTTGTCGACCGAGGTTACGGTGCGCCCCGACGGTCGAATATCGACTCCGCTCGTGGACGATATGCTGGCGGCCGGCAGATCACCGTCGGAATTGGCCAGGGCGATCGAGGACGTCTTGGTTGAATTCATCCGATCTCCCACGGTAAATGTCATGATCGTTAATGAAGGAAACGCCAATCAAGTTCAGGTGATCGGTAGTGTCGTTGAACCGTTAGGGCTGTCACACAGGGAAGGGCTCACGGTATTGGATGCCATTGTGGCCTCCGGAGGACTCAGCGAATTCGCTGCGGGTAACCGGGCTAAGATCATTCGTGAATTCGACGGCGGACAGGCCGAGTGTCGCCTCAGACTTGACGATCTCGTGCGAAAAGCACGAATGGGCGAGAATGTTGCGTTGTATCCGGGTGATGTGATCGTCGTGCCGGAGACGCGTCTCTAATGGTTGTGAGGTTCTGGAGTTGTTGGAGTTAGTTTCCAAGCTCAGAGAGGAGTTCCTTGGCGGCTGGCGGTTTCGGTGGCAAGCGTTGGGAATTGCGTGGATGGTCGCTCTGATCGGTTGGCTTGGGGTTTCCTTGATTCCGAATCAGTATGGAGCATCGGCGAGAATCTATGTGGATAGCACGTCACGTCTGGATCAGGTGATTGAGAGAGTGACAATCCAGGGTGATGCCAGCTCCGAGCTCCAGCGAGTGCGCCAGGCGTTGCTGGGTCGACCGACATTGGAACGGGTCGTGAGTGCGACCGGTATGGATCTCCGTGCCAAGACGGTGGAGGAACGGGAGGCGCTTATTGAGCGCCTGCAAACTCAAGTAGAGGTTCGAGAACTCGATCCTGGCGGCCGCGGGTTCCGGGACAACTTGTTCAGTATCAGATATCAGGATCGCGAACGCACGATGGCACTGGCGGTAGTCGAATCGCTCTTGGAGTTTTTCGTCAACGACGTGCAGCAAGGGCAGCAATCTGGCTCTGCGGAGGCGGAGCTGTTCCTGATGCAGCAGATAGCCGAGTATGAGTCGCAGCTCACGCAGAGAGAGCAGACTCTTGCCGAGTTCAAACGACAATGGGTGGGCCTATTGCCTGGGGATACAGGAGACTATTATTCGCGTCTTCAGGCGGGACTTAGTGAATTACAGAATCTGGAAAGCGAGCTGGTCGTTGCTCGAGACCGGCGCGCTGCTCTCCGTCGGCAGCTGGGTCTTGACCCCGACACGGACACTACGATTCGTGACTGGGCATCTATTTCACCCTCGGAAACCGATTCTGATTTAGATGCAAGGATAGCCGAGCTCGAGTCCAGTCTTGGTGATCTGTTATTGCGTTATACGGACAGGCACCCCGATTCAGTTGCGGTTCGTGAGCAGCTGGACCAGCTGCGTGCCCAACGTACTCTGGCGTTAGAAAGTCTGCGGTCTGCGGAAACCATCGACAGCGCCGCTTTCAATGGCAACGCGGTCTACGAGAACATTCAGATAATGCTGAATGGAGTGAATGTCGAACTGGCGGCGCTTCAGTCTCAGGTCCGAGATCGCCGTGCGTATGTCGAGGGCCTGCGCGGTAAGGTCAACGAAATACCGCAGGTGGAAGCAGAACTTGCTCAACTGACGCGGGACTATGCGCAAGTGCAAGAGATCTATGACGAGCTGCGGAGCCGCTTGGAGCGGGAGAGATTGCGCACGGCAGCGGACGTGCTCGAAGACGTCAAGTTTCAGGTTATCGATCCACCCAGTGCGAGCTACTTCCCGCTGTCTCCCAATCGGGCTCTTCTGACGTTTCTGTGTCTTGTCGCCTCGCTAGGTGCTGGTGTCGGTTTCGCGTACCTTAGAAATAGGCTTCATCCCGTCTTCTCTAGTGTGCGGACTTTGCGACAGGGACTTGGTGGCCTACCCGTGCTGGGCGCCGTCAGTAGAGTTGTTCCGCCTTACGAACGTGTAATAGGGCGATTGGGGATGACAGTTTTTGGCGTGGGCGCGCTTTCGCTTTTGATGGCCAGTGGTGCGGTATTCTATTTGGGGGAAACGATTGGGGCGTCTGTGAGGACGGTCGTCGGCCTGCAGTAATGGGGGGGGCGATCGAGACGGCTCTTGGAAAGCTTGCTGGCGCCCACGCTCTCCAGTCCAAGCAGTTGCGAGATGCTTCCGGGTCGTCTCCCGCCGCGAAAAAATCCATTGAAGTCGCCGGGCGACCGCTTGTCTTAAATCATGACAGCTTGCGCCACGGGGGCGTGCTACCGCCCGACGACGAGGAACACAAGCTAACCAGGTCCTACCGCGCGATCAAGAGGCCCCTAATTATCAATGCGTTCGGAAAGAAGGGGATGCTGGCTGTTTCCGACGGCGCGCTGATTGCCGTCACCAGCGCGCTCTCGGGCGAAGGTAAGACTTTCACTTGCGTTAATCTGGCTCTCAGCATCGCCCAGGAGAAGGATTGCACGGTCACTCTCGTGGATGGTGATTTCGCAAAGCGCCATATCACGGAGGTCCTTGGGGCGGCAGAGGAACCGGGACTCATGGATCTGCTCTCCGACGAGCATATGTCCGTCGAGTCTGTTTTGTGTGGAACGGATGTGCCGCACCTCACGGTTCTTCCAGTAGGCAGACCGCGTGCCGACGCTACGGAGCTCTTGGGGAGTAAGCGTATGGTTGTGCTGGCGAAACAGTTGGTTTCGCTTAGCGACTCAAATATCGTGCTGTTCGATACACCTCCCTTATTGGAAACGAGCGATTCCGTAATTCTTGCGGGCCTGGTAGGGCAGATCCTCCTCGTAGTCAAAGCGGGCTCCACGGGGCAAGAATCCGTTGCCGAGGCTGTAGGCCTCTTAGACGGTTCGAAAGCTATCATGGCCATGCTGAACCAAGCTAATACTGCTAGTTATGACCATGGATACTACGGCTATGACCAAATCGACTCTGCGAATAGAAGCGAATAGCAGAAGCTTAATCGTCACTCGACGTATCGGACTGTCTGTCACTTGGATGTTGGTTTCGTTCTCCGCTGAGAACGTCATGGCAGAATTCGATTTTGAAGTTCAAACGGGGCTTGTACGAACCGACAATTTGGGACGGCTGAGAGATTCAGAAGTCGACGATGCGATAGCTGGTGCCGGTGTCAGCATTAGGTATGAGGAAATTCGACCGAATGCCGATGTTGAGCTTCTTGCTAACGTGTCCTACCTCGAATACCTGGATAACAGCTTTGAGCCGGAAACTTTGGAGGCCGTCAGCGCTGCAATTGAGTACACGGTAATACCGGATCTTTTTACCTGGAGTTTAGACGACACCTCAGGACAGCAAATTCTCGATCCACTCCAAGCAATCACGCCCAGTAACCGGGAAGCTACTAACATCCTCGCGACGGGACCCGACATCTCGGTGCGTTTTGGGCAGCGGTGGACGACTACGCTTGGCGGTAGATATATCGATAACTACTATGAGATTCGGGAACTTGATAATGAACGGTTGGTGGGTCTTTTGTCTGTGCAGAGAGAACTCTCAATCAACCGCGCGATATCGCTGGAAATTAACACACAACGCGTAGAATTTGATGATACTTCCCTGAACGACGATTATGATCGCGATAATCTGTACTTGCTGTTCACTTCGGAAACAGGGCATACAGCTATCGAGGTTAGTCTAGGAAGAACGGAGTTGCGTGGCCTCGAGACGACAGAATCGGGTCCTCTATTCGCATTAGATGCGTCTCGGCAAATAGGGGCGTACTCGGAGCTGACTGGTGCCATCGGATCAGGGCTGACCGATGGTGGAGAGATATTCCAGTTCTTGGGCGGGGGCGATTTGGGCGCTACGCAGGACATTGTGGGCGTAAGTGATCCGTTGAGAAACCGATATGTTGTGGGTGGATTCTCCTTTTTGAGACAACAGACCAATATAGGAGTGACGGCTCGTGTCAGCGATGAGGAGTTTGTGACGAGGAGCGATCTCGATCGGGGATTATCGAACCTATTGGTCTATTTTTCGCGCGAATTTCAATCCGGCTGGGAAACTCGCATTTCGGCTTCGATGGGGCGGCGAAGATTTGAGCTTAGCGACCGTAGAGACGAAGATGTGGCGGTCAGGATGGCCGTCAGTCGACGTGTCGGTCGGCAAGCGCGACTCAACTTCAGTTACGACTACATCCAACGCGACAGCTCCGAGGTTGATGTGGAATACGAGGAAAATCGTATTGGATTCGGTTTTTCGTATGGAACGGACGTTCTTAACAGCTCCTTTATCGACTGATCAGGAGCTTGCCCGCGGACAGAAGGGGTATGGAGGGGCTGTGGTCGCAAGGCTCAATTGGCGCGCTATCCCAGGTAATCGATTGCTGTCTGTTATAAGCGCGAAACGCATTATCGGCTCCATAGCACTTGGCTTGACTGGCGTCACAATAGGAGCGTGATCTTTCGGTGAATCGTTGGTGTCTCGAGAGCCGGTCTAGTACTGTTGAAATTGGAGTCCTGTCAGTGCTGTCAACCAATCGAAAAGAGGGAGAGCTTACCGCTCAATTTTGCGATCGATTCGACGCGCTGGAAACTGAATGGCCGCAGTTTATTGAGCGTTGCGAGGCAGACCATCCGTTCAACACTTATTCTTGGTTGCACACATGGTGGGAACACTTTGGCGGGGCGGGGTGTGCGATCGCCACTGTACGTCAATCGGGTCGCTTGCTTTGCTGCATACCAACCATGCTGGAGGGCACCGGTTCGAAACGGCGAAGGCGACTGTGGATAAATACTCATTCATTCCGATCCGGCCTATTGTGTGATGGTGATGTCCCAGAAGCTATGGGTTTGGCCTTCGATCTCATCCGAGGACTTAAAGATTGGGATTCCCTGACTCTTTACTATCTTCCAACGGAATATGGGGTTCATCAGGCGCTGAAAGATCAGCTCGAGCATATTGGCGTGCACTATGCTGTTCGGCAGGATATGCGATCTCCGAGGTTGGAGATTCAGCATTCCTGGAGCGACTATGTGGATAGCCTTAGTGGCAGCCGCCGACAGGCGGAGCGTCGAAAGATGCGTATGTTGTGTGAAAAGCTAGATGCCCGAATCGAGATCACCACCGGGAGATCCCAGCATCTCGGGGAGATGCTAGAAGATTGTTGGGCCGTTTCCCGTAACAGCTGGAAACAGGCTTGGGGCAGTGCAATTGGGATCGATGACCGGCTAATGACCTTCTATGAAGATATTGCCAGACGCAACAGAGATTGGTTGGTGTTGGGATTGGTGTATCTTGGCGAGAAGCCCATCGCCTTCGAGTACAATTTACTCTACAAGGATACCTTGTATAACTTAAAGCTAGGGTTCGATGAGCAGCACAAAGAAGTCTCTCCTGGTCAGGTCCTTCGCTTTAAGATGCTTGAATGGGCCTTTCAAGCTAATGTAAAGTTTTTCGATTTCATGGGACATGAAGCAGAATACAAGAATCGTTTTAGCAACTGCATGATGCCGCACGAAACAATTCAGATATTTGGCGGGTCGTTGAGTGGTCGGCTAATGGCATGTTACGAGCTGTCCTGTAAGCCGTTGGCTCGTCGAGTTAGACGCGTGGCCAAGAGTAATTTAAAAGACGCAATATCGTAGTAATCTGCAATCCCCCTAGTTCTTCATCGCGCTCGCGCCGCTAATAGATGGTCTTTCGCTACCAGCAGGAGATAGCTTGAGAAGGAAGCATGTATTATTTGTGTCGACCCGTGCCCCTTATCCTCTGACGAACGGTCATAATCAGCGTACCTACAACATTCTCAAGCAGATCTCTAGATACGCGGACGTTTCCTTTTTTGGCTTTTTCGATAAAGAGCTTGACCGGAAGGAAGAGAACGTCGTGCATAGCGAAATGGCGAAATTATGTGTTTTTGTGCACTTGGAACACGTGCTCGATGAGACCAACCGCCTTCGCATGTTTCTCTCGCTATTACTTGGCTTCGTCGAGACGCGACCGTATGTGGCGAAGAAGTACTATAGCAATATGCTTGCGGATGCTATCCGCGATCGCATGAACGATTCTCCGATCGATATCGTGCATCTCGATATGTTACCCCTTGCTGAGTATCTGCCACTGTTCGAACATACTCCTGTAGTATTGACGAATCACAACGTGGAGGCGGTTCGTCTGAGACGATGGGCGCGTTCGGAACGAAATCCTCTCAAGCGCCTGTATCTGTCGGTACAAGCTAATAGATTGGCTTCCTATGAGTCCGCTGTCATGCGGCGCTTGAGTTTTTGCGTCGCGGTATCCGAGAAGGACAAGGCCTATCTACAACAATTTAATTCTTCCTGTCGTGTATTCGTCGTGCCGAATGGCACGGACACCGAAAAATTTCGGCCAAGAGCAAATACCACTAGTCGGCAACCGACAATGCTTTGGGTCGGAAGTATGAGTGATCCGTACAACAGAAGCGGGATCAACTATTTTGTTAAGAACGCATTCGAGTCTATCTTGTCTGCTGTTCCTAATGTCCAGTGGACTGTTGTAGGTAGATGTCCACCATTGGTTCTTCGAAGGCTCCAGTCCAAGTATCCAAACAATGTCAGTCTTCAGGGTTTTGTTGGAGATGTGCGTCCCCTCTATGATGCTGCGCACGTGTTCATTGCACCCCTAATCAGCGGTTCTGGAACAAAACTCAAAGTAATCGAAGGGCTGGCGATGGGCAAGGCTCTCGTCACAACTAGCATCGGTGCGGAAGGACTCGCCGTGAAGCACGGTGAGCATCTGCTGATTGCCGACGATCCACAGCTATTTGCGGAGCATGTGATCGAATTGCTTAATAATGGTGCGCTCCGGCAAGTCATCGGAGCTCAAGCTCGAACCCTCGCGGAGCAACGCTATGATTGGTGCGCTATCGGGGAGTTGCAGCGTGCTGCCTACAAAGCGGTCCTTGAGGAGCGGTGAATGTGTGGAATAGCAGGGTTTTGGCAGCGGGGCGGCGGCGCGGGAGACATCGAATCGCTTTGGTCCATGTTACGCACTATAGAGTATCGGGGACCGGACGACAGCGGCGTGTGGAACGATGGCAATGTCTTTTTAGGACACTGTCGCTTATCCATTCTTGACCTGACGGCGCGCGGGCGTCAACCAATGTCCAACGATCTAGGTGATATCTGGATCAGCTACAACGGAGAGATTTACAATTTCAAAGAAATCCGTCGGCAGCTGATTGGTGAGGGCGTGAGATTCAGGAGTAATACTGACACGGAAGTGGTCGTCAAAGCGTACGAGCGATGGGGCATCGATTGTCTGCATCGGTTTCGGGGGATGTTTGCTTTCGCTATTTGGGATCGTCGTGAGAACAAACTGTTTCTGGTGAGAGATCGCGCTGGCGTTAAGCCATTGTTCTATGCCGAGCAGGGCCAAACGGTTATTTTCGGCTCAGAGGTTCGCGCCATCCGAGCCTATCCGAAGATGTCCAGAGATATTAGTCTGGATTCGCTCTTTCACTATTTGCAGTTTGGGTATATTTCACCGCCAGAGAGTATTTTTTCAGATATCCAGGCCGTCAGGCCCGGGCATGTCGTTCAGTTTCGTTTGAAGGGTTCGCCGACCGAACAGCAGTATTGGGACATCGAAACCTCCTATCGGTTGGGACTGGAGGAGCAGAAACGCGGAGTATGGGACCGAAAATCCGAGGCTGAAGTGGAGGAGGAGCTCGAAGAGCTTCTGGCTCAGGCATTCCGTTACCGTATGGTGTCGGATGTGCCAGTAGGACTTTTCTTGAGCGGAGGGATTGATTCCACGATCGTGGCCGCGATCTTGTCCAAGAGGCTGGGTGTTGATCTACGTACCTTCACCGTCGGTTTCAACGAGGAAGAGTTTAATGAGGCGAACACCGCCAAGAGAATAGCGGAGGCCCTCGGGACCAATCATAGAGAGCTGTACGTTGGATCAGAGAGTCTGCTGACAGGAATCAACCGGATGCCGGAGATTTATGATGAACCATTCGGCGACAGCTCTGGTGTGCCAACAAATCTCCTATGCACTTTCGCACGGGAAGACGTGAAAGTAGCGCTCTCCGCGGACGGCGGTGATGAGCTGTTCTGTGGTTACTCGCGCTACACAGTCGCTGACCGGTATCGGCGACTCCAGCGGTGGGCGCCCGCTCTCGTGTCACATCTGGCGAGCCATATATTGGATGGACTGCCTAACGGCTTGCTTCATGGTCTTTATGCTGCGATATCATTGGGGCGCCGCC
>JAOTYS010000470.1 GCA_029861795.1 Gammaproteobacteria bacterium
GAGCGTAACGAATCACGCCGGGTTGACAATCAGCTTCGCGGACGTTCCGGCCGCCAGGGCGACCCCGGTTCCAGTCGGTTCTACTTGTCGCTGGAGGATAACTTGATGCGCATCTTTGGCTCGGACCGAGTATCCGGGTTGATGCAGAAGCTCGGTATGGAAGAGGGTGAGGCCATAGAGCATCCATGGGTGACACGGGCTATCGAAAATGCGCAACGCAAGGTCGAAGGCCATAACTTCGATATTCGCAAGCAACTACTCGAGTATGATGATGTTGCCAACGAACAGCGCAACGTGGTGTATCAGCAGCGCAAGCAGCTGATGGAGGTCGATGATATATCCGACACTGTGAAAGCGATGCGCGAGGAAGTGGTCGGTGCGGTGTTAGACCGAAGTATCCCGCCACAAAGCTTGGAAGAGCAGTGGGACATCCCTGGATTGGAGAGCGAGATTGAACACGAATTTGGTCTCTCGCTTGCAATTAGGGGTTGGCTAGAGAGCGAGCCCGATCTTCACGAAGAGACTCTACGAGAGCGGATTCAATCGGAAATCGCTGGATCTTATGACCGTAAGGCGAAGGAGGTTGGGCAAGCCTTAATGCGGACCTTGGAGAAGCATGTCATGCTGCAGGTGTTGGACGCGCAGTGGAAGGATCACCTGGCGAACATGGACCACCTGCGTCAAGGCATCCACCTACGCGGCTACGCACAGCGTAACCCCAAGCAGGAGTATAAGCGCGAGTCGTTTGAGTTGTTTCAGGAAATGTTGGAGCGGGTTAAGCATGAGGTCATCACCTTATTGTCCCGCATACAGATACGCGCAGAGCAAGAAGTTCCCGCTAAGGTGCCACCTCGCGCGGCTGAGTCAATGCAATATCTGCACCCCGAGGTCTCTGCGACAGAGCGCGAGTCCGCTGTCGCTATCCCTACAGCATCTGATGCGGAGGGCGAGGGGGGTACCGTAGTCGCAGCCCGACCGTTCATTCGTCAAGGGCGTAAAGTCGGGCGCAACGAGTCATGCCCATGTGGGTCGGGTAAGAAGTACAAGCACTGCCATGGTCAACTGACCTAGTTCCTCCGATACGACATTGCCGCGACGCACAACCACAGTTTCTTACGTTCGCATAGCCGAACCGGTACGGTGACCGTGCGTGAGCATTAAACGCTCTCCCCTTTCGCCATCACATTTCCCGGTTTTACGCACAGTGCCAGGGGTGCGAGTGGCCACGGTGGCGGCGGGCGTCAAGCATCGCGGGCGGCCAGATTTATTTCTGGCGGAACTCGTTTCGGGTACGACCGTTGCCGGTGTGCTAACGCGGTCGCGGAGCGCCTCGGCACCCGTGGACTGGTGTCGGCAGCATCTCCCTCGAGGGCGGGCGCGAGCGATCATCGCCAATGCCGGCAATGCAAATGCCTTCACCGGTAAGTGCGGAGTCGATCATGTTCACCACATGGTCAGAGCGACTTCCTCGGCTCTGGGGTGTCCACAGAGGGAGGTGCTGGTGGCGTCAACTGGGGTCATAGGTGAACCTATGGCTATAGATCGAGTGACCAAGGCGCTACCACGACTGGTGAAGGGACTTGAGAGCAGTGAGTGGAAGCGAGCCGCTCAGGCCATCATGACCACCGATACCTTTCCCAAGGGGGCGACGACAACCACCACAATCGATGGAGTGCCTGTGACCATTACTGGAATCGCCAAGGGGTCCGGAATGATCGCTCCTGATATGGGGACGATGCTGGCTTTTGTGTTCACCGATGCAGCGGTCCCGGCAGCAGTGCTGCAAAGGCTATTGCAAAAGGCCAACGAGCTGAGCTTCAACTGTATTACGGTTGACGGAGACACCTCCACCAGCGACACGTTGCTACTTGCGGCCACCGGCAAAGCCAAAAATCGCAGACCTCGGACCGCACAAGACCCAATACTCAAGGAGTTTAAGTTTGCATTGACCGGTGTGTTGACAGACTTGGCAACGCAGGTGGTGCGAGACGGCGAAGGGGCTTCGAAATTTGTCACCATTGACGTGACCGGCGCTGCATCGTCTAGAGCCGCGCGGAGAGTTGGTCTGGCGATTGGTAATTCGCCATTGGTGAAGACCGCCATTGCCGGTGAAGACGCGAATTGGGGACGGATCGTGATGGCGGTGGGTAAGGCTGGCGAGCGCGCCGATCGTGACAAATTGAAGATATCCATCGGCGGGGTAGTGATCGCAGAGAAGGGCCAGAGGGCGACGACGTATGATGAAGCCACTGTGACGAACCACCTCAGGGGAAGAGAGATCCACATCGAAGTGGATTTGGGTATAGGGCGGGGCCGCGCCCGGATCTGGACATGTGATTTGACTTACGACTACATCCGAATCAATGCCGACTACCGCACATGAAGCGCGCATTCACGTTGCCGTTGGCATAGTCTTAGATTCGCATGATCGGGTGTTGATCGCCCAACGTCGATCAGACGGTCTTCATGCACGCAAGTGGGAGTTCCCGGGGGGAAAGTTCGAACCCGGGGAATCTGCAATCGATGCGTTACGCCGCGAGCTGCATGAAGAGCTGGGTATCTGTGTGTTGCATGCCTACCCGCTTATCACCATTGCTCATGACTATGGCTCGCGCAAAGTGTTGTTGGGCGTGTGGCGAGTTACGAAGTTTACAGGCACGCCAACAAACCGTGAGAACCAGAATATCCAATGGGTAATACCGAGTGATTTGTGGCAGTTTGATCTGTTAGCGGCAAACCGGCGCATCGCCCAGGCGATTCGGTTACCTAGCCTTTACCTAATTACTGCGGCCTGGCGCTACGGTACAGAGGCGACTCTACGTCGGCTCGAACAGGCGCTGCGGGCTGGCGCGCGTCTGGTACAGCTGCGGGAGAAGCAGATGCACCGCGCAGATCTGTTATCGTTTGCAGACGAAGTAATCAGCCTGTGCCATGGCTGTGGGGCTGAGGTTTTACTCAACGCGGATGCCAGCTTGGTGAAGCGATCGGCAGCCGATGGGATTCACCTAGACTCTTCTGCGCTCAAACGTTGTGAAACTAGGCCGTTGCCTCAAGACATGTGGGTGGGCGCGTCGTGTCACGACGCTACTGAGTTAGAACGTGCAGCGCAAATTCCTGTCGACTTTGCGGTACTCGGCCCTGTGTTTGCGACGCAGTCTCACCCCAATGCTGATCCGTTATCTTGGCAACGGTTCAGCGCATTGACTGAGACCGCTACTTTCCCCGTGTTTGCCATTGGGGGAATGAATCCAGATCATGTTTCGCGGGCGAGATCTGCCGGGGCGCAGGGTTTGGCTATGATCAGTGGAATTTGGGAGGCGCCATCTGTCACCCAAGTCCTTACCGAAATATTGCAAATATAGACTTCACTTTATTTCCCGGCTCCAGCAAGTCGACAATACTTGCGATGCATTTCGTCGACTTGGTGCAGCAGATGTGCAACGTCTCGGTCATTGACGAGTAAGTCGTCTGCCGCCTCGAGTCTTTTTTCACGACTGGCCTGGGCTCGGAAAATCTCTTGGATTTGGTTTTCGTTGAGTCCGCTACGCTGTTTGATCCAGGCGATGCGTCGTGGGTCTGGCGCATCGACTACAAGAATGCGGTCGACCATGTCGTGTTGTCGACTCTCTATCAACAAAGGGATGACCAATATGCAATATGGCACATTTAGATCTGCCATCTCAGCGCGCATGGTCTTGCGTACGCGAGGGTGTAGGATGGCCTCAAGACGTTTTCGCTTATTCGCGTCGGCGAATACGATTTGACGCAGTAGCGAGCGGTTTAGGGTGCCGTCTGCTTGCACAATATCGTCACCAAAAGCAGCAA
>JAOTYS010000076.1 GCA_029861795.1 Gammaproteobacteria bacterium
CTAAGCGCAAAGCAACTAAGCGCAAAACCAAGAAAAAAGCAACAAAGAAGAAGACTAAGCGTAAAGCCAAACGTAAAGTAAAAAAGAAGGTCAAGCGCAAAGCAACTAAGCGCAAAACCAAGAAAAAAGCAACAAAGAAGAAGACTAAGCGTAAAGCCAAACGTAAAGTAAAAAAGAAGGTCAAGCGCAAGACCAAGAGAAAAGCTAGCAAAAAAAAAAGCTAAAAAAGCCGGGTTGAGAATACCCTTGCCTTTTTAGCTTGAATTAGCCTCTGGACAGCCGGCGATCAACGCCGGCTGTCCCCCTCCTTTGCTTGATCGTGGGACCCCACACCGTCCTAGGAGAGGATGCCCGCGATGCCCAATCCTACCCCTAGTCAGCCTGCACAGGGAAGAGTCCCGCTCTGACTTCCTCGAGATTCTAAGTTTTTGTGGCGTAGAGGTCACGTAAGTGCTTGTCGAAGCAGCCGTGTTCTGGGTGACAGGCGCTTTCAGAATGTTACGATTTTTGTGTACCGCTTGGCTCGAAACCCTGTTGTGCGGTGCAGCAAGACTCTCTTTATGGCGGGAAAATGGCAATAATGATGGCCGCAGCGATGGAGATTCCTTAATCTATCTAACAGCATCGATGGCTACGCGGGGGTCGCAGTGTTAGAAAAGCCACGCATTGACGTGAGCATCCCAAATTACCACATTGAAGGCGAGATCGGCCGAGGCGGAATCGCGACGGTCTATCTCGCTGTCCAAAAGTCCTTGAACCGCGAGGTGGCGCTTAAAGTCATGTCTCCCGCACTCGCGGCAGACCCAAATTTCACCGAACGGTTTATGCGCGAGGGCCGCACTGTTGCGCAGTTGTCTCACCCCAATATTGTGACAATCCACGACATCGGGGTGTCGGACTATCACCATTACATCGCCATGGAATATGTACAGGGCGGGAGCTTGACCAAGTACCTGGTCAATCAACCTTCGCCACGATGGGGTCTGGCGGTGATTCAACAAATTGCGAGTGCATTGGGGTACGCACATCGCCAGGGTTTCATACACAGAGATGTAAAGCCTGAGAATATCTTGTTCCGTGAGGATGGCACCGCGGTGTTGACGGACTTTGGCATCGCTAAGTCTACCCACGACGATGACAGTCAGCTCACAACTGTGGGCACTATTGTTGGCACCCCGCGCTACATGAGTCCAGAGCAAGCCGACGGACGCGGTACCGACCCACGCTCAGACATCTACGCGTTAGGTGTCATTTTGTACGAGATGTTAGCAGGGCATCCTCCTTATCAGGGACCCGACAGCTTGTCGACGCTCTATGCCCATGTCAATGAACCGATTCCCAGTCTGCCTGAGGAAGTTGAAACGCTACAGCCACTGATCGACTCCATGCTCGCTAAGCAACTCGAAGATCGTGTGCCGGATTGTCGGACGTTGGTCAACATCATTCGGATGATTCAGCGCGACGGTAAGGTTCCGACTTTGCAGAATGCCAAATCGTCTCCTGACTGGGCGAGCTCAGTTTCCCCATCGGCGGATTATTCCCCCAAGTCGCCTGGTCGTAGGCGACCGACGTTAGGGTCGACAAGTCGGCGAAGAACAACATCAGTGGATCCCTATCAAGATTTGTCTAGCCCAACTTTACTGTTGCGCTGGGGACTTGCTGCGGCATTGCCCGTGGCGATTTTGATTGCGTTGGTTTACTTCATCACTGCGGACTCCCCGTCACCAGAGATACAGCCTGAAGTCACCGCTGAGTTGCCCACAGCGACCCCCACTGCATCCCGTCTGCCAGTGCCCGACGCCGAGCAGAACCCTGTCCTAGAAGTTTCCCCACCGCCGATGGTGACTTCTTTGTATCAGCCGCCACCGGACGAGAAGGACCAGGCAAGCATGCCACAATCAGGGGAAACGATTGTGCAAGCACAGGCGCCGATTTATACGCAGGAGCAGATCGGTGATCTTTTGGCGCTCGCTGAGCGTCAGGTCGAACAGGAGCAGCTCGCCGAGCCGCCGGGTGATAATGCGCTCGAAACATACAAGGCAGTGATCGACGCTGAACCGGACAACCAACAAGCTAAGCAGGCGCTAGCGGATCTCGCGGAGCACTACTTGGAGTTGGCCCAACAACAGTCTATCGCTAAGGATCATGGCAGCGCACTGCTTTATGCGGAGCGTGGCCTGGAGGCAGTGCCCGAGTTCGAGGAGTTGTTAGTGCTTAAGGAGGCGGTGGCACAAAGCCTCGATGCTGAAACGCTGTTCGATCGCGCTGAAAACTACTATTACGGCCGAGGCGTTGGTGTGAATTATGCAACGGCCTTTGAGTGGTACCAACGAGCAGCACAGTATGGCCACGCCAAAGCGCAGTTCGGCTTGGCAGTATCATATGCTAATGGGCAGGGCATTGCGCGAAACGAGAACTCGGCATTGCGTTGGTTTCGTCGCGCCGCCGCCCAGGGTGATCAGGAAGCAATGCACTATCTGGGATTGGGATTGTTGTTCGGTGAATATCCTGACCCTGATGAGGCCGCAAACTGGTTCCAGAAGCTAGCTGACAATGAGTATCAGCCGAGCTACCGAGTGCTTTCTTGGCTATACACGTCGGGCACAGGGGTGTCGCAAAGCATCAAACAATCGATTCGCTGGAGTGTAAAGGCGGCAATGAAGCGCAGTCCCAACAACCCATACCGAAAGTCGGTTGTGGATTGGGACAGTAGACTCGAGGAAGTTTACAGCGGAGCCGAATCTAACCCGGACCCAGACCAGCGTTAGTGTGCCCGACTGCGCGAGTTGAGCGTTGTTCCGACTACCAGCGTGCGTAGCCGGCGAATTGTTTCTTCGGTGTCTAAGTCTGTGGGTCCTGTGGCGATATAGACGATCTGGCCGGTCTGATCGAGCACGAATGTTGTCGGCAGTCCCATAACAGACCACTCACGAACTACTTTGGACTCTGGATCCAGCAACAGCGGAAACTCTAAAGTCGGGTCGAACTCATTGTAAAATTGCGATACGGCTTGTGCACTCTCCCCAACGTTTACTGCAAGGATCTCAAAGTCTTCTCGGTCGAGCTGGTCGCGCGCGCGTTGCATCGAGGGCATCTCTCGCCGACACGGCGGGCACCACGTCGCCCAGAAGTTCACTATTACGACCTTACCGCGTAGCCGAGACAAAATGTAACTTTTGCCTTCCGCGCTGCTTAATTCGAAATCCGGCGCGAGAGCTTTTTGCTCCACGGGGATAAAGTCAAAATCCTGTCCTGCTGTTGGATACGCAGACAAAGACAATAACAGTGTTGCCGCCAACAGACTGGCCTTGCATACCTGTGTTGGCGTCCGTACGTACTCGCGAGTTTCTTCCATTACTAGTTAGATCCCCATGGGCCAATGAGTTCCGATGCTGACGTGCATCGAGCCGCCCCTGCACTTTTTGCGCGCCCAATCCCAACGGAGTCAGTCGGCTTGGGAGGAGAAAACGTGATACTCCCAGGTTAGCTGTCCACGTGGTTGTACTTTTTCGAAGTAGACGTTGTCTTTAAAATCTCGAGCCTGATTTGAGGGTATGTGGGTAATAATTCGCATAGTTGTTTCCCCGACTACCTCACATTCCCCCGATTGTTGTTGATCCACACAATCTGACATCACTATCTGTAGTGTCAACTCGGTTAAGGTGTACTCAGTGGACTTGTTATGAATTCTGCCGTTTACGTTATAGCTACCGCCGTAACCTTGCTTAAATTCCATATGATCTAACTGAATTTCCTCTGGCTTAATCAAGCCGCTAGCCTTTTCCACCTCCCCTTTGCTACGGATGAGCAAAAACAAAGTTGCCCCGATTAGAAGCGCGAGCACTGGCAATCCCACTTTGGGAATGCGAACGCAGGCAATAACCACGGCGACAATTAGTCCCGCAAACAGCACCCAATGCATTCTTACCCTCGAGTTAGTTGAGATTAATCGCTGATTGTAACGGTAGCCGTTTTGATCTGGCAGCGGCGACATGGAAACGCTTCCAAGCTACACGACCAAATCGGGCTGATTTCCAGAATCGGCATGTGTTGTTACCCCGAATTTGTGATTGGGTAGCCCAGGAGTTGACATAGTGTCTAGATTACACTAAGCTACTAAGTGTGAATAGGACACTAACGAAGGTATTGCCGAACCGAATCCCAGCCCAAGGGGCGCTTGGCCTTGATATCACAGCGGAAGTGGTCATTTTTACTATCCGTCAAAATGAATTACAGGTGTTGCTGGTGCCGGCAGACCACCATTCTCAGCGGGGTCTGTGGATGCTACCAGGCGGTGTCGTGGGTTGGGAGGATGATTTAGATACCTGTGCCTCACGTGCTCTTGCCGCGCAGGCCGGGGTCCATGGTGTTTATCTCGAGCAGCTCTATACCTTTGGGGATCCAGATCGATGTCCCGATCGACGAGTAATTGCAGTGTCCTACTATGCCTTAATTCCGATCCACCGAGCACACTTCGGTGGTCCCAAAGGAGATCGTCACATTGATTGGTTTTCGGTGGCCAATTTGCCGACGCTGGTGCTCGATCATGCAACGATCGTAGAACTTGCCCGCGAGCGATTGGTGGCAAAGCTTGATTACTCGACTATTGCTTTTCAGTTTTTGCCGGAGAGTTTTACGCTGAGTGAGTTACAGTCAGTTTACGAGATCATATTGGGTGAGCAATTGGATAAACGCAACTTTCGCAAAAGAGTACTAGCACTGAAGTGCTTGCAACAAACCGCGGAGCTGCGTCGCAACGGATCGCATCGTCCTGCACGCTTATACCAGCTGTGTACACCCGGCAAAGTGGAGTATATCAAGTAGCAAGGTAGGAGGTTGAATATGATATCTGCACAACAGACTCCTCAAGTCTCGCAACAATCCATTGCGCAGGCGGCTGCCAATGCGCGCACCCGTGTGTCGCCTTCACTTGACGCAGGTGAGCGTGACCGTTTGATCGGTGAGATCAAACGAATGTTGGCAGAGCAGAACGCTGTATTGGTCGCACATTACTATGTTGACAGCGACCTACAGGACTTGGCTGAAGCCACCGGAGGACACGTTGCCGACTCGCTGGAAATGGCTCGTTTTGGTTATGAGCACAATGCCAACACTGTGGTAGTAGCCGGAGTGCGCTTCATGGGTGAGACCGCAAAGATTCTAAGCCCCGACAAGCGGGTGTTGCTGCTGGACACGGAAGCGGATTGTTCGTTGGATTTGGGTTGTCCGGCCGAAGAGTTCTCTGCGTTCTGCGATGCCCACAACGACCGCACTGTAGTCGTGTACGCCAATACCAGTGCCGCTGTTAAGGCTCGTGCAGATTGGGTAGTGACCTCCTCGATTGCACTAAAGCTGGTTAAGCATTTGCACGAACAAGGCAAAAAACTACTGTGGGCACCGGACAAATACCTCGGTGATTACGTGCGAGAACGCACCGGTGCGGACATGGTGCTATGGCAAAGTACTTGTATTGTGCACGAAGAGTTCAAGGGTATCGCGCTGAGAGCGTTGATGCGCCAGCATCCGGACGCTGCTGTGCTGGTTCATCCTGAATCCCCATCGGGTGTTATTGAATTGGCTGACGTAGTGGGTTCGACTAGCCAGCTCATTCAGGCCGCAAAGCGCTTACCCGCGAGCAAGTTGATCGTCGCCACCGAGGATGGAATTTTCCACAAGATGCAACAGGCTGCCCCGGGGAAAGTCCTGCTAGCCGCACCGACCGCGGGAGATGGTGCGACGTGCGAAAGCTGTGCGCATTGTCCTTGGATGAAACTGAATGATCTGCAGCGTCTTGCACAGGTTTTGCGCAACAGTGCTAACGAGGTTCACGTCGATGAAGACATCCGTAGCCGCGCCGAAGTCTCGATCAAGCGCATGCTGACCTTCGCCAAGCAAATCGGTATCAGCGGTGCCGTGCCAGGCAATGCGTAGTCAGCGCAGGCGTCAGCGATCTAGTCGTTGCTAGAGTTCTTCAAGCCGTGACCGGCATGGGAAAATAGTGTCCGAGGATTTGACATCATCCGATACTGGTTCCAGTAGCGTAGTTGGAGTGTTGCTGGTCAACTTGGGCACGCCGGACGCGCCGACACGTTTTGCCGTACGGCGATATTTGAAGGAATTTCTGTCTGATCCCAGGGTGATCGAGTACCCAAGATGGCTGTGGTGGTTAATTCTGAACTTAGTCATCCTCAATGTACGACCAGCGCGGTCAGCTAAAGCCTACCAGGAGATATGGACCGACCATGGATCTCCGTTGTTGTGTATTTCCCGCAACCTAGCGCAGGGGCTGCAGCGAGAATTACACGCACAGTCAAACACATCGATAATGGTAGCCTTGGCCATGCGTTACGGTGAACCTTCTGTGCGCAGCGCATTGCAGAGCCTGCGCGCTCAACGGCTGCAACGATTGCTGGTGGTGCCTATGTATCCGCAGTACTCGGGTACTACAACAGGCTCGGTTTTTGATGCGGTCGCAGATGAGCTCAAAAAGTGGCGGTGGGTTCCTGAACTGAGAATGATTAACGCCTATCACGATAACACGGAATATATTCGTGCTATCGCCGCGAAGATCACGTCGCATTGGCGTAACCAGACACCTGCAGGTCGGTTGGTGTTTTCTTTTCATGGATTGCCGAAGCGCTATTTCATGGCGGGTGACCCCTACTATGGTCAGTGTCACAAGACCGCTGAGCTGGTCGCCAATTTGCTGGGCTTGGATGATGAGCGTTGGTGTGTGGCGTTTCAGTCGCGTTTTGGGCGAGAAGAATGGTTGCAACCTTATACGGACGCAGTACTGCTGGATTTGGCGGCACGCGGTGTGCGCAGCGTGGACTTAGTATGTCCCGGATTCGCGGTAGACTGCTTAGAGACATTAGAAGAGATCGACCAACAAAACCGTCGGTTGTTCATGAATGCGGGTGGAGAAAGATTTAGCTACATTCCTTGTCTTAATGAAGATGCGATGCACATCAGCATGCTCGCCGAACTGGTCCTGACCCATGTGCAAGGGTGGCATGCAAGGGTAACATCGGCGTGGCCGACACGCTCAACAGACTCAAACGGGACAGCAACTGCCGTTGGCAATGCGGTGTAGCAGATAGGCTTGCACCAGCAGCGGTGTGCTCCAACCAGAGACGCACAGCAGCTAGCATCACGCGTGCGTCTGGATAGCGTATGGGATGGCTCCTGCGCCGTCTCCTGATGATGATTTCCCTTCTTTAGCCTCACCAGTGGACAAATTGTTCAAAAACCTGGACCAAGGCGTGACAGTGGTCACCGCCACCCAGCGCCTAATGCATCACCTGACAGCGCGTTATGCTGCGTATCAACAGGCGATGGGGAAAACGGTATGGGAAAGTCCAGATGTGATTCCCTGGTCCGCCTGGGTGGCCCGAAGTTGGGCTGCGCGAACGGATCGGCCGACAACTGCTCACGATGTGGCGTTGTTACTTAGCGATACCCAGGAATTGGCGCTATGGGAACAGGTGATCTCAACTGCAGCACCTATCAATCCCCGACACTCAGAATTTTTGTCAATTCACGCTACCTCACGGGCCGTGCGTGACGCTTGGCGTATGTTGCATGGGTGGCGTTGTACGCTGAAGGACTGTGGTCAACCGTTGAGTGAGGATGCCGCGGCGTTCGTCCAGTGGGCAAAAGGCTTTCGCATGCGGTGCCAAGATAATGGGTGGCTGGACCAGGGGTTAGCCATCGACGTTCTAACCCGCAACGCGCAGACCCAAAGCGAGCATTCGCGCAGAGACATCATCCTAGTCGGGTTCGACCAGTTTACACCGCAGCAGCAAGCACTAATTCAGGCGTTACCAGTCGCAGGCAGCCAGTGCACGGTGATGACGCCCGAAGTCGCTTGCGCTGACTCGATACGGGTGACGGCGAGCGACGCTGACACACAGTTCGAACTCGCGGCCCGTTGGGCACGGTGTCTACTTGAATGTGGTCATCGTGGCCCGATCGCGATGGTGGTACAAGGGTTAGAGGTCGTGCGTGCGTGCATCCGTCGCAAGTTTGACCAGATAATTCAGGCGGATCCTGTGCTTGATCTCGGGAGTCCAGTATTCCAGGTGTCCGGCGGCGCGCCCTTGAGTGAAGTCCCGATGATCGCGGCCGCGCTGCATTTGTTGCGGCTGGCTTCGGGAAAAGCATCATCGGATGAAATCAGCGCAATGTTGCGATCATCGTTTGTATCGGGGTGGGAGAGCGAAGTGCAACAGCGCGCGCTGCTAGATCAGCGGTTGCGCGAATATGGAACGGATCGATGGCGTTTACGTAGCGTGCGAAACCTCGCACATCGCGACAGTTACGACTCGCGATGTCCAGCGCTGGTCCAAGCACTTGAGCGTGCGCTGGCGCTATTGCCGCAGCACGCCGTTGCATTGCATTCGGGTGCCTGGGCAAGATTTTTTGCTGACTGGCTCAAGGCGTTGGGTTGGCCGGGTGAAGCACCAACGGACTTTGAGCGCTCGCAGGCGCTGCGGTCATGGGACGCGTTGCTCTCAGACTTCGCTAGCCTGGAGTTGGTGTTGACGGGCTCTTCGTTAACGACAGCACTGGGGCGGCTCGCCCACATGGCATCACAGCGTCCGTTCCAGCCAAATATGCCGACGGCGCCGATACAGATTCTGGCGATGAGCGAGTCCGCCGGGTTGACATTCTCGCACCTGTGGCTTGCCGGTGTGAGTGATCACGTTTGGCCTGAGGCTCCACGTCCGACCGCGTTTCTCCCGATTTGGCTACAAAGGGAACGCGATATGCCCCACTCGAGCGCAGCAAACCAATTGCATCATGCACAATCGGTGACCGGACGTTTGCTGGGTTCGGCGAATAACGCTGTGGTGAGCACACCGATGACCGAAGGCGATGTTGGTGTTAGGCCCAGTCCGCTAATCGCCGAGATGCCTGAAGTGGAGATCGCCACGCTGTCGTTGAGTGCTGTGCTGACTATCAAGGAACGCCTGCAATTGCAGCGGCCGACATTGACCGAGATGGTAGACGACCGCGCCTCTTGCAGCATCGACGCGGGGGTGTGGCCTGGCGGCGTCGGGGTTTTTCGTGACCAGGCTGCCTGCCCGTTTCGAGCCTTTGCACGGCATCGCCTGGGTGTTGCGGGATTAGAGTTTCCGGAGTTGGGCTTGGATGCAGCCGAACGCGGCAAACTGGTGCATCGTGTGTTGGAGCAAGTGTGGCGCGAGCTTCGATCGCAACAGGCGTTGGCTCGGTACGATGAGACCGAACGAAAGTTTTTGGTGCAGCGCCATGTCGTCAAAGCGTTACGAGCTGTGAACCACGACGGCTCCAGATTCTCGCGCAAGTTTGTCGAATTGGAGCAACACAGGCTCACCCAGCTGATCACTGAGTGGCTATCTCACGATCTCGATCGGCCTGGGTTTGAAGTGGAAAGCCATGAGTCGGAGGCATTGTTCAATGTTGGCGACTTACAAGTGAAGATTCGTCCCGACCGGATAGACAGGCTCGCAGACGGGACGCGTTTGATCATCGACTATAAGACAGGTGACGCTAAGATCGAACACTGGTTTGGAGAGCGTCCTCAAGATCCTCAGTTGCCTATTTACATGCTTTCTCTTGGAGATGATGTGGCCGCACTGGCCTATGGTCGAGTGCGGCGCGGTGACCTCGGTTTGTACGGGCTGGCAAGGGCCCGAAATGTAGCACCGGGATTGCTCGGTCTAGACCAAACCAGAGCGACGCAAGTGCGAGATTGGGCACAGTTACGCAGTGAATGGCAGCGAGTGGTTCAACAGTTAGCCAAAGACTACGGCGATGGGTGCGCTCAAGTGGACCCAGAGTCACCAACGGTTTGCCGTTACTGTCGGCTCGATCCATTGTGTCGTGTCTTTGAAACCACAACAAATACTGAAGATGCCGCAGATATCTAGCCTGCAGGATCGAACGATCCGAGATCGTGCCTTAGATCCTTCGCGCTCGTTTATTGTCCAGGCGCCCGCGGGATCCGGTAAGACGGAGCTACTCATCAGGCGGTTCTTGATGCTGCTAGCGCACGCGCAAGATCCCGAGGAAATAGTGGCAATCACTTTCACCCGAAAGGCCGCCTATGAGATGCGCGAACGAGTGCTCCAGGCGTTGTACGCTGAAACCGAAGACACTCTGGCGGACACCGCTCATCAACAGTTGATAGATCTGGCATCCGCCGCGCGCGCGCGCAATGATCAAAAGGGATGGGAACTGGAGAAACATCCGTCGCGGTTGCGCATACGTACGATAGATTCCGTTTGTAGAATGTTGGTTGAGCGTATGCCGTGGCTATCCGGCTTTGGTGCCTCGCCTGCAGTGGTGGAAGACGCGTCGACCATGTACTTGGAGGCGGCCCAGGCGACACTGTCACTACTGGGCGACGCCGATCAGGCGTGGTCGGGGGCGGTTGAGGCGTTGTTGACGCATTTCGATAACAACTTTGCCAAGGTGGCACAACTGCTAGTTGCCATGCTGGCGCGTCGCGATCAGTGGCTGCGTCACGTTGTTGCTGATGGCACCGGCGAACAACAGCGCTCGCAACTGGAAAACGCTTGGTCCGATCTAGTGCAAGACGCGCTCCAGCAGGTCGCGGCCACCATCCCCCCTGGCCTGGTCGATGAGTTGGTGGATTGTGCGGCATTCGCGGCGACTAACCGCGAGACAAAAATTGCTCTGTGCCGAGGGCTGACCACGCTGCCGTCCGCTGATGCTAGTGACCTGCAGCGCTGGCAAGGGTTGGCCGAATTGTTGCTCACCCAGAAAAATCTATGGCGCTTATCTGTCGACCTGCGAACTGGTTTTCCCGCGAACAAGGACCCCAAGTCGGTCGAGATGAAGACCAGGATGCGCAAATTGTTGTCGGAGTTGGCTGGCGAACACCGATTGCTTGAGTGCTTGACGCTGGTCCGCAAACTTCCGGATCCGCGTTTCGATGATTCACAGTGGCGGGTGCTGTCAGCGTTGATCGAACTGTTGCCGTTAGCGGTGGCCGAGCTGCGAATGAGTTTCCAACGGGCGGGGCAGGTGGATTTCCTGGAGGTGGCGCAGCGTGCCGTTGAGTCGCTGGGCCAACCCGAACGACCCACTGATTTGGCACTGGTGATGGATTACCGCATCCGTCATCTGTTGGTTGACGAGTTTCAAGACACTTCCCGTGTGCAATTTGACTTACTCGAGCGCCTAACCGCGGGTTGGGAAGCTGGTGACGGGCGGACATTGTTCCTAGTGGGTGATCCGATGCAGTCCATTTACCGTTTTCGTGACGCCGATGTAGGGTTATACCTGTACGCCGAGCGTCACGGAATTGGCGGCATCAAACTGGAGCCATTGAGATTGTCGGTAAACTTTCGTTGCACCACGACGATGCTCGATTGGGTAAACGCATCGTTTAAAGTCGTTTTTCCGACGATCTCGGAGGTGGCTAGTGGGGCAGTGAGCTACAGTCCAGCGATAGCCGCGCAACCGGTCGCGCGCGCTAGCGGCGTTCACGTTCACCCTTTGCCCACCAGCGACCGCACGGTTGAGGCGAAGCAAGTATTACACTTGATCCAGATGGCACGAGCACAGGATGCTGAGGGGAGCATCGCTATCCTGGTGCGCAATCGCAGTGATCTGACGGAAATATTGCGCTTGTTTAAGGAGGAAGAGATAGTTTACCGTGGTGTAGACCTGGAATCTCTCGTCAGTAAACCCGTGGTTCAGGATTTGCTGTCGCTCACTCGGGCGTTGCTGCACCCCGCGGACAAAGTGGCATGGTTGGCGCTATTGCGAGCGCCGTGGTGCGGCCTGACCCTGAGCGACTTGCTATGGCTGGTTGGTCGAGATGAGCCGGAGGCTACGGTTTGGCAGCGTATCTGTGACACACGGGTATTGGCACGGCTAAGCGCGGACGGTCGCCACCGAATCGGGAGGGTGAAGGATGTATTGCATCGTGCATTGACCCTGCGGGGTCGGCTGGCTTTGCGGGACTGGGTGGAACAAACATGGATCGAGTTGGGTGGAAGTGTGTGCGTGCCGCCCTATGCGCTCGATGATGCAGAAGTGTTGCTAGGTGTGATCGAGCAACTTGATTGTGGTGGAGACGTTATCGATCTGAAGTCGTTGCACACGGCTGCCAACGAGCTGTGGGCGCAACCTAGGCGATCGGCTGAGGACGCGGTTCACGTTATGACCATCCACAAGGCCAAGGGGCTCGAGTTCGACACCGTGATCGTGCCGGGGTTGGCGCGTGTTGCCAGGACTGACGAGGGACGGTTGCTGCATTGGGAGGAGCGTGTCGGCGCTGCTGACAATGTAGGACTACTACTGGCGCCGCTAGGTGAAACAGGTGGTGAGCGCGATCAGGCACACGCCTATCTCAAGTCGCTAGAAGCAGACAAGAATGCCCTTGAGCTGGGTCGCTTGCTGTATGTTGCTTGCACCCGGGCTAAACAGCACCTTCACCTACTTGGACACGCCGCGGTCAATGATCGTGGCGAGCCTGCCACTCCACCATCGCATAGCTTGTTGTCTAAGCTGTGGCCGGCCGTGAGCTCACAGTTTGCGGCCGCGCCGGCGCAAACGAATCTGGTCGGGAACGCGGCGACTTCGCAGACCAAGGCCCGACGTAAGCGGTCTAATGTCATCTATCGCTTGCCAACAGATTGGTCGCCGCCGTTCACCTATTTGCCGCACATACGTGATTTGACCTCGACTTCTGTGCTTGAGGATTCGGTTGAGTTTGAGTGGGCGAGCGACACCGCACGGCATGTGGGCACTTTGGTGCATCGCTTAATTAATATCATGGCGAAACAGGAGTTGAGTGTGTGGAGCGGTGAACGCAGTTCCATGCACCGCAGATGGAGGGCTGTGCTTCTAGGTTTTGGGGTGCCCGTATCGGAGGTGGACCACGCGGTGCAACGCGTGGACCAGGCGGTGCAGCGCGTGCTCGTGGATCCTCGCGTCGTTTGGATATTTGATCGCTGTCACAGCGATGCGCACAGCGAGTACGCGCTAACCGGATTGTATCAAGGACAGTTGATCCGAGTGGTCATGGACCGGACATTCATTGATGAGCATGACACTCGTTGGATCGTTGATTTCAAAACCAGTGTCCATGAAGGGACGCAGATCGACAAATTCTTGGATCAAGAGGTGGATCGTTATCGTGGGCAACTGGAACGCTATGCGGTTATCATGAAAGCGAGAGATCCGAGGCCAATTCGACTTGCCCTTTATTTTCCGTTGCTCACAGCGTGGCGCGAGTGGTCATCTGAGTCGAACGGCCAAGGTGATTCGCTACCGGGGTGCTAATCGTCGGCACGAGTTCTAAGCTGCGGGTCAATCTTGTTTGAGTTACAGTGGAATAGGTAATGCCAGTACGTTTCGGTGAAAAACTTGTAGTGGCGATTTCGTCACGGGCCCTATTTGACCTGGAACAGAGCCATCGAATCTTCGAAGACAAGGGCGTGGCCGCCTACTGTCAATATCAGATAGAACGTGAAGGAGAGACCCTAGAACCGGGTGTGGCCTTTCAGTTAGTGAAAAAGCTATTGGCATTGAATGATCGACGGCCAGACGAACCGCAGGTGGAAGTCGTGCTGATCTCACGAAATAGCGCTGACACCGGGTTACGCGTATTCAATTCAGTTGCACACTATGAACTTGATATCACCCGCGCAGCATTTACCAGCGGTGAGAGCCCATACAGATATATCAAGCCGTTTAATGCCCATTTGTTTCTATCCACTGACCCACTTGATGTTCGCAGTGCCTTGGACGCCGGATTTGCCGCAGCCACTATCTTGCCGACCAAGGCCAAGCTGGGTATGAGCGAGCAAGCCCACCTTCGCATCGCCTTCGATGGCGATGCGGTGTTGTTCTCTGACGACGCAGAGCGTATCTACCAGAACCAAGGGCTGGACGCCTTTGCCAAATCTGAACGACAGGCAGCCAACGAACCCTTACCCGGCGGTCCATTTCGGCAGGTGTTGGCGGCGCTACACCGCATTCAGTCGGACTATCCCCCGGATCAATCCCCCATCCGCACCGCGTTGTTCACAGCGCGCGCCGCCCCCGCACACGAACGGGTAATCCGCACATTGAGGGCATGGGATATCCGCATCGATGAAGCCGT
>JAOTYS010000472.1 GCA_029861795.1 Gammaproteobacteria bacterium
GCCGCATCCTGGACGCTCCATCAAGGACGCCTGCCTTGAACCGTTGGAACTGACAGTCACCGAAGGGGCAGCGGTGTTAGGTGTGGCACGCCATACCCTGTCCCGCGTTATCAATGGCCAGGCCGGAATTTCTCCCGAAATGGCCATCCGGCTGGAGAAGGCCTTCGGTGGCAGCGCCGATAGCTGGCTGCGTATGCAGGCCGCTTACGACCTTGCGCAGGCGAGGCAGCACGAAAACCAGATTGACGTGCAGCGCTACGCCACTGCGTGAAATTGAAAGTGTAGGGGACGGGTGTCCCTCCTGAAAATTCGTCTAGCTGTTCAAGGAAATCAGCAAAGTTGATCCACACTTTCGTCTCAAAAGAATCGGTGGGCCACTACAGCCAAACATTTTTAATTTGAAAATATGTCATATTTGACATATACTTAGTTTAAATAGATTCCGATGATAAGCCGCTGGCCTGGCTACACGGAGAGATCAAAACTCCGCCTTTCTCGGCGGCTGCACGGATGGAGGCAGGCTACTTTCTTCGTCGCCTACAACGCGGTGAAAAACTCTCGATGCCGCACTCGCGGCCGATGCCGTCGATTGGGGCTCGCTGCCACGAGTTGCGAATCAACGACGAGCGCATGATCTTGGCGAATCATCTATCGGATTGACCCAGATGCCATCGTGATCTTAGAGGTCTTTTCAAAGAAGACAAGTAGAACAGCGAAAGCAGTGATTGAAGTTTGCAGGAAACGTATCAAGGCTTATGACGATGAAGAAAGCTAAACGACAGAAACTAGAGGCGAAGGGCTGGAAGTTCGGCGATGCAACGGATTTTCTTCGACTTTCGTCTGAGGAAACCAGATATATCGAGCTCAAACTCACTCTCGGTGACAATTTGAAAAAGCAGCGAACCCGTCGGCGATTGAAGCAGATCGAGATGGCTAAATTAATCAAATCGAGTCAGTCGAGAGTGGCAAAAATGGAAGCTGGCGATCCGTCTGTTTCGCTCGATCTTCAGATTCGGTCCCTACTTGCATTGGGCGTATCTCGAAAAGATATTGCCGAGATGATTGCTCCAAATGCTCGCTCGAAGGCTGCTTAGATATCGGATAATGTTTTGCGGAGCACAGGCCGCAGAACAAGCTGAAGTTGTGGAAAACCCAAAAGAGAGGAAAGGGAAAAAAGGGAACGCCCCTGCACTCAGTCACATTCTGGTCACAGGCTTCTCACATCGTCACTCATAACGTGTGGGATTTTGTTCGATCCGAACTTCAGTTTGCACAGCTAACGGTAGTCATGCCCAAGCAGTTTCTTAAATGAGGAATAGTAGCGATGTCAACCTTAACGATTCGATTACCGGATGAAAAGCACGAGCGGCTGCGTGAGTTGGCCCGGCAACGGGGAATCAGCATTAATCGTCTAATGGACGAGTTGTCGACGATTGCTGTCGCCCAGTTCGACGCGGAGTCACGTTTTGGAGCATTAGCTGCAAAGGGATCTGTGAAAAAAGGACTAAAAATTCTGGAGCGCTTGGATAAGGCTTGCGCCGACTAGGCTTAATTGGCTTGTCCGTCCCGAATATTCATGCAGCCTCTGGCGTTGAAATACGCTAGCCGACGTTAGACGGAGACAAAGTCCTTGGACCCACGAGTGGTTTCCCTTAGGATCGCGGTATGAGTGAACAACGCTTCTTGATGAGATCTCCGGATATTATGGGCGGAACTCCAGTATTTCGAGGGACGCGAGTGCCCGTGAAAACGCTGTTGGATTACCTGGAGCGAGGTGATCCTCTTCAGACCTTTCTGGATGATTTTCCGACAGTGTCTCGGGAACAAACTATCGCAGCCTTGGAGGCCGCGAAGGAAGCCTTGCTCGATGAAGCTGCTGCTTGATGAATCGCTTCCGAAGCGACTCAAGCGCGATTTTTCTAACTATGAAGCCTCAACGGTCCCGGAACAAGGTTGGGGGGGTCGACAAATGGCGAGCTGCTTAGGATTAGCTCGCAGACCTTCGATGTGTTTATTACTGCAGACCAGAATGTGCAGCATCAGCAGAATCTCGCTGGTCACGATATCGCTGTCATCATTCTTGCTGCGTAATCCAATCGCTACAATGATCTGAAGCCACTCGTGCCTCGGGTGGTGGACAGCCTTGAGAAGGCCCAAGGTAATCCTATTTTCGAAAGGGACACCCAGAAAAACCGCCCGGTGCAAGGACTGCATCAATATATGTCCCAGAGGCTGCATGAATATTCGGGACCCACAACCTCTTGATATACTCGCACAGCTGTATTACATTGTAATACATGAGCACCGTTACTGTACGTCTGGACCGCAAGCTCGATGCTCAGCTCAAGCGGCTCGCTAAGCGCACGGGTCGCCCGAAGAGCGAGCTCATTCGCGAGGCGCTGCGTCGCCAGTTGGCTATCGCACAGTTCGAGGAGATACGTCGTTCGGTTGCGCCCTTCGCTGAGGCGCGCGGCTGGCTCACGGATGAGGACGTGTTCCGCGACGTTTCGTGAGAGTCCTGCTCGATACCAACGTTCTCATCGCAGCGTTTGCTACCCGCGGGCTCTGCGCTGACGTGCTGCGCACAGTGTTATCCGAGCATGAGCTAGTGGTCGGTGCCACGGTCCTTGTCGAGTTACAACGTGTGCTCGTGGCAAAACTGCAGCTACGCGACATTCAGGCCAAAAAGATTGTCAGTTTCGTGCGTGATCAGGCAGAGGTGATCACCGCCGAACAGCCCGCGGCGCTGCCGAGCACTGATAACGATGATCAGTGGGTGCTTGCCGCTGCCGTCGCCGGCAAAGTCGATGTGCTAGTCACGGGTGATCAAGACCTGTTGAACGTTGCAGGCAAGGTTGAGGTGCCAATTGTCACACCACGCGGTTTCTGGGAGCAGCTCAAAAGCTGAAGTGGTGTAGTAGTCCAGCGATTTTGCGGGTTGCTGTTCGAGTGGCTAAACGGCGGAGAACTCTAGTAGTGGTATAACGAAAACGCGTAGCCATACAATTCGAGACGGACGCCTGAAAAGCAGCACCGCCCAATTGCGGCGTTTTCAGCGCGGGGTAGGTATCGAACCAGGGGGCGGTTCCCGAGACACTGATTCTGAGCATAGGCCTGCTGGGTGCTTCAAGCGTGAGCGTTGGCATGTTTTGTGGACCTGGTTTTCGGATTGAGAACCGTCGCTATCACATCATGGTTATGAAAAAGTAAGTTGCGCTGATGGCAACTATTTCTTAGGTCTCCCGATTCAACTCCGCCCGATTCGGCGCCGGAGGCGGCGTTTGTCAGAAACAAAGTTCGGAGCTAGTTAGTGGAGGATTGGAACATTGGAACCAAATGATAAGACCTCCTATAACGAAAGCATATACATGGAGATTAATACAAAAGTACCTCCAATGTTCCACTACCTACATCAGAAGTTTGTAATTGATTTCAATATCCACCGCCAGCTGGCGCCAATTCACTCTCTAAACCATGTGCGCGCGCACGGAATTAAACCAGAGTGGAATTAATAGGTACCGCCATCCTGGCGTGACCGGTCTAAAATACTACGCTATGAGTACAAAAAAGTGAGTTACGGAAAAGCCAATCCATTGCCGAGAGCTCGCACTAACAGTGTTCTGATGCATATCGATTTCAAATCTAGCTATATAGAAAACTTTGGATTCAGATTTTGTGATTTCGAACCATTGATGATAGCTAGAAACCAATGAGGTTAGAAGCCTGGGGTCTGAACAAAGTTTTAAATGGAACTAAATTTAAAGCGGGTAACTTATAGCGCGCACTGAGCTATAG
>JAOTYS010000473.1 GCA_029861795.1 Gammaproteobacteria bacterium
TCGAGCCTCCGGGCACTCAGCACCATCGGCCACAATATCAGTGATTACCAACAATCCGCCCGCGGCAACGGTTTCACTTGCCGCTCTCACCAATCTCACGCCGGCGAGGACACAGTCGATCACAATCAAATGAAACCGGTGTCTATGCACGTCTATCAAGAACTCCAGTTCATTCTGGTTATGGAATGCCATACGAATGTCATCGCCCAAGTGGTGCTTCAAGATGTTTCGCAGGGTGGGGTCCACCACCACCGTGACTAATCTACTAGTGATATCCATTCCGTCAGCGATCCAAGCTACCAGCTCACAAGAACCCACACCCAGCTGCAAAAAAACACCACTGGGATGAGAAACAGCCAACGTGCGCAGAAGAGCGCCAGTTGTCGGATTTAAGGTTGGCACCACGCCGGCGGAACGTAAGTCGTCTTGGATCTCCCGCAACACCCTTGGCGGCGAAATCGCGCACTGCTCGTGAATATTGCCGCAATTCAATTGCATTGAAGGACCATTGCCCTGACAAGCATGTAACTGTGATTGTACCGAAGCCTGTGCAGAATTCTAATCCGACGTGATTGCCCGCAATACCATACATAGCATCACGCACGCTGTGCCGTGCTATTGGGTTTTCTGCGCAAGTGCATTGATGACGTTGTCCAAGCCGTTTTGCGCGATCTCTGCTGCGATGCTAGAACGGTACGTGGTCACCAAACTGACACCTTCAATGATCACATCAAATATCTTCCACGCATCATCGTTTTTGTGTAACCGATAGTCGACGGCGACATCTTGACCAGTGCGCAGACTAAGCCGGGACCGTACCACGGCAGCGGTTCCATTTTCAGTATAGCGAACCGACAAATAGTCTATAGCGTCGGCGTGAGACACGATATCCTCGGAATAAACAATCATGGCCGATACATACACCCTGGTGAGGTACTTACGAAACTCGTCACCGAATCGACTGCGTTGCGCAAGGCTGGCTCGGCGCCAATGCTTACCGAGCACAAGCCGTGAAACCTTACCAAAGTCAACATGTCTAATCACTGCATCATCAGCAATCTGATGGGCTAGTTGAGTATCTGTGGTTATCGTCTCACTGTGGTGCTGCAATGACGTTACTAGCTGATCGGTGGCGACGCTGACCAAGCGCCGGGGATTATCGAAATCACCCGCTGCCTGGACCGAAATCGACACAGCCTGGATTATGAAAACTGCACCAACCCACCAGAGCAGGCCGGAAACACCTAGTTTTTTTTGATACTTTAAGTCGTGTTCAGTCACGGTTCAGGATCGTCGTGTATGGTCGACCTAACATTGTCGAGAAAACCGTATTGTAACCCTATGGTCTAATCGAAGAGTCGCCAACTCTTTCATTGATTGGAGTGACCATTTACAGGACACCGATGATGCGGCTAGCGCACGCTTTAGCAATGCTCAACACCAAGTATAGAGCTTATTCCATATTTCCGAGGTATATTGCGACAGCCGCCTTGTGCTTGTCACTTGTTGCATGCGCCAGCTATCCTGTCATACCAGCCCCAGAAGTAGACCGTCGTCTCGACGAAGTGAAATCCGATCTCGGTGCCTATTACGGGTCTTCCGTTCGGTGGGGAGGCACTATTGTGTCTGTCGAAAACGAAGAGCAATTTGCTTGGATCGAAGTGCTCGAGAGAAAACTTGACAGGTACGGCTATCCCGATCCCTATTCTCAATCCGATGGCAGATTCTTTATCAAGGAGCCCAGCGTTCTTGATCCCAAGGTCTACACGGAGGGCCGTCGGATTACTGTTCTAGGCACGCTAACGGGATCGGTAGAAACAAAGATTGGCGATGCACCGTATCAATACCCCATCGTTGAGGCACAAGAGCATCATCTTTGGGAGAGCGAACGTCGTTACACCTACTATCCGCGCCACTACTATCGTTATCCCTTTTACTACTATCCCTACGATTACTACTATCCCTACGATTACTACTATCCCCACAATTACCACTATTACCATCCGTTCTTTTACGGACACGGACATCATCGTCGACGCCACTACAGATGGTGACCACATGCCCCCCAAGTGTGGCACTTGCCCCTGTGACCGGAGTTGCTGCTTCGCTGGGCCTCCGTGGCATCGCATCATAGTGCACTTTGACGGGTAACGGCAGACCGCTGATTTTCACTCACTCGGGAACTGCTTGTGCCCAAGGTGACATCACAAAGGCACCGCCGACACTGCGACCAGTGGCGGGATCGTGACCAACCACATTGGGACACGCGAATATCGAAGGGTAGACGCCGGACTGCGCTCTCTCAGTCTTGAATCCATCGGATAACATCTCCGCGACCTTTTTCGGAAGCGAGCTGTCAATTGTTACTAGGTTGGCACCGCTGACATCGATTCTTCCTTGATGAATTGCCGTGTCCACTGACATTTCGTAGTCAGCAAAAAAAGATATCAGTTGAAACACTGCCGGCATGATGCGCCGCCCTCCGGCTGCGCCTATGGCGAAATGTTGCCCGTCAGCGCGTTTCAGAATCACCGGACACATGTTTGATAGCGGACGCTTTCCCGGTCTTATTGAGTTTGGATGACCCGGACGAGGATCAAACCACATAACCCCGTTATTCATCAAAATGCCTGTGCGCGGCAACGTGACCTTGGATCCGAACAAAGACAGCAACGTTTGAGTCAGGGCAACAACGTTACCGTCTCGATCAACCACACCCAAATGTGTGGTACATGAAGGGGAGTAGCTTTCAGGCACATCGCCCACAAATGCCAGGCGGTGCTCATAGGCGTCGAAAAGGCAGCGAGCGTATGCTTTGAAGGCAGACCCTTCCGGCTCACGGCCAGCCGGTGAAAAACTTTCGCCGAGCAAACTTAAGGCGTGTCGTAGCGTGGGGCCCGCAGTAAGCCCAGGCACAATATCAATCTCTGCATCTCGATAAGCCAACCTTTCGACCGGCGTAACGTGGGCGCGATAGTCTTCCAGGTCGCCGGCCGCTAGCCTGATCCCCAACGACGCAGCATCTGTCACAATATCCGTTGCGATCTCCCCCTTATAGAAATCGTTAGGCCCTGCATCCGCCAATCTCTGTAGTGTCTGTTGGAGTTTGCCAAGAGTGATACGAGGGATACGGCCGCCCCACTCCGCTATAGGCACGGAGTCGTGGGGGAGGAAGATTTGTTTGCTCTCCGAGAAACGCGCAAGATCCCTTGCCCCGCTACTAATCTTCAGCGTCGCATACCAGTCGACCGCTAAGCCTTGGTCCGCGAGACGAATTGCAGGCTGCAGCACATCCCTCCAGCTCCTTGTGCCGAAAGACTCGAGGGCGGATGCCAATCCCGCCACCATTCCAGGCACGGCAACCGAATAGGGACCGCTAATGTTTCGATTTTCCAATACCGACGGCCAACTGAACAAATCCGGGCCGGTCCCCTCCGTTAGTGGGTAATCCTGCGGATCTATATCCACGGACGCTTTCACTCCGAACTCGATAGCGTGAGCGATGTCGTGCTTGGCGCTAAGAAAAACCATATAGCCACCACCACCGAGCCCGCTCATCCAGGGCTCCACTGCTCCCATCGCAAAACTTGCGGTGACGGCAGCGTCGACGGCATTACCCCCGTCTCTCAGTACTTTTGCACCCGCCTCGGATGCCAGGTAGTGCTGCGTAACGACCATGCCGCCATCCGACACCACCGCAGGCTTGCGAACCAACCAAGTCTCCGGCACAAACTCCGACATTATCTCTGCTCTTTAGAATACGTCTGTTTATTGGTCATGGG
>JAOTYS010000474.1 GCA_029861795.1 Gammaproteobacteria bacterium
CATGGCGCATATCTCTGATCGTTCCTATGAAGAATTACGCTCGACGCAGGCCAACTACCTGCGCATGGAAACACTGAACCAGGCCAACGATGCCATTAGTAATGCCATTGCCAAACTGGAGATCTTCCAGCATTACAATATCCAGGAAGGCGTCCTGCATGCCAGCGCCGACGGGCAGAAATTTGAGTCTCGGCTGCATACGTTCAAAACGCGTTACTCGTCCAAGTATTTTGGCACCAACAAGGGCGTGTCCGCCGTCACCCTGGTCGCCAACCATGTGCCGGTGAACGTCCGGGTTATCGGCGCCAACGAACTCGAGTCCCACTACATCTTCGACCTGCTGTTCAACAATACATCGGATATCAAGCCGGATGTTTTGTCCACCGACACGCTCGGCGTGAACCACGTGAACTTTGCACTACTCGATCTCTTTGACTATACCTTCGCACCGCGCTACGCCCAGTTCGGGCGGGTTATTGAGGAAATGTTCACGGTCAACGTCAGTAATGACGATAAGCCCGTGTTGTCCCTGAAAAAGCCGATCCGCGCGGATGCCATTGTGCAGGAATGGGAGACTATCCAGCGCATTGTTATCTCGCTTCAGCGCAAGACTACATCGCAGGCTGCGCTGATCCGAAAACTATCCACGTACAGCAATACGCACCCACTGGTGCAGGCCCTGACGGAGTATGACCGGTTGGTTAAGGCCAGTTACCTACTGAACTACATTGACGATGCAGCCCTGCGCAACTATGTACAACGGGCACTAAACCGGGGAGAAGCCTATCACCAGTTACGAAGAGCGGTGGCCTCGGTCAACGGCAACCGGTTCCGCGGCTCCTCCGACCAGGAAATCGACATCTGGAATGAATGCGCCCGGTTGCTGACGAACGCGATTATCTACTTCAACTCACTCATACTGAGCAATTTGCTTGTTTACTACCGGGCCACGGGGGACCAGAAAAATCTGGAACTGGTGAAAAAGGTGTCCCCTGTGGCCTGGCTGAATGTGAATCTTAATGGCACCTACAGCTTCACGTTTGAGCAAAACGTGATCAACATGGCGGAGATTTTAAGCCCGCTAACCGGTGAATCTGGGAAACCGAAAAAGTAGGGCCCTCTTGAAAGCCTCGCCAGGCCTGGGTTTCAAGCCGAAGTGTTATTTGCGGCGGGGATGTCCCTAGTACCCCGTATCCAGCAAATAACTGGTAGGGCGGGCCGGTATATAGCGCCCATCGTCCAGGAAAAGGCTATCTGTGGGGAGAATGGGAATTTTGTGTGGTTATCTTCTATATGAAGCTGAATGATCCGGTGGTATAGGACACCTTGTCGGGCTGCTCCGGGTTCCGCTCTCGCTGCATCCCTTCGGGATTGAGCCCTGCGTATCCCGGGTGCGAGGATTGATAGTGGTCGAATGCCAGGTGTTTCATTGGAGTGGGGTAGCCAGTCCGTTACACTGTCGTCAACATGCACTTGCTCGCCGCCGACAGACAACCCAATCGAACGCCATGGGGCGATACACCGCCCGTGGCTATTCTCGCGAGTGAGCCTCTGACCAAGCAGCATCCCGATTACGCGGCCGCCAAGACCGGTGATATTGAATCTGCGATGTCACTCATCGACGGATTGATGGGGCGTCGCGGCGCGCTGCGCCGGGTGTCCATGTTGATTAAACGCACAACACCCGTGATTGTTCCTGTACATGCCGTGGAGTCAAACTCGGTGAATGTGATCCCGACAGCGCTCGCGCAATATATTGGCACCGCATTTGATCTGCCCGTGAACTACGACATCCTCCAGGCCAACCGAGTCAGTCACACGGGTTCAAGCGGCTACCATCGACTGGCGACACCACCGCTCTTTGCCGGCGAGGTCGGTCCCGGAGACTACCTGATTGTGGATGACTTTGTAGGGCAAGGCGGCACGTTAGCCAATATCCGTGGTCATATAGAATCCCAAGGCGGCCATGTGGTTGGCCTGGTGGCGCTGACCGGCCAGCGCCGATCTGCTACACTAGCGGTAAAGCCACAAACCCTGCAGGATCTGAGAGCCAAACATGCAGCCCTTGAAGACTGGTGGAGTGAGGTATTCGGATACGGTTTCGCGCTTCTTACAGAAAGTGAAGCACGATACCTCCTCAACTCCCCGGATGTTGACACCATCCGAGCAAGCATCGCTGAGATTGCACGCGAGGGAGACCGGCGCCCAAGCTAAAGACATCGCCACAAAGCGGGGTGTTCGGGTACGGAGGATCAATGATAAAGCGGTGTCTCGGGATCCCCAGTCGGGCAGGTTTATCTATAAGAAGTAATCTCTACTGACTACCTTTAAAACCCCACACATCGAATCGAATGCGCAATCCTACCGGCAATTCGGCGAGCCGGTCGATGATCGGCTGCCCGAATCGACAAGCTCGTTGGTCAGGTGCCCCATCAGGTATCCATAAAGTCGATCGACGCGATGGCCGTAGCCTTCGACCTCCTCAATCAGGCTCTTACCGTTGTAGCCAGGCAAAACATGGTAGGCGACAAGGCTCTGTGGTGCTTCCCCAACACACATTCGTAGATCGATGAAGCAGTTACACCGCTGAGGCTTGATATGCGTGAAGCTGAGCGCTTCATCAGTCAATGCACAACGACGATACCGCATCTTGAAATCCAGTGCATCGTGCAAGAAATGACTGGAGGCCTCCAGGTGTGTCGGTCGTGAATTGTTGTCTGACGTCAGTGCACTTTCGGTGACGAAACTATCCCTCTGGGGAAGGGCACAGATTAGCACCCGTTTGGCCTAAGTCCAGGCATCCCCCCACCTTCGCTCGTTCACTGTGTTCTCTCCCTGCAGGCCGGGTGGTTCCCCCTGCCCGGACACGGCCATGCCAGCTGCTGGCTCACTCGCGCACTCGCTCGCGTTTGGGGGTCTTCGCCCCCAGAGGGGTGGGGGTCGAAAAACCAACAAAGCGAGTAAAGCGAGGTATGACTATGACAACTCAAATGATTCCCCTGTCCAAGCTGACCGTCTCCAAACGCAATGTCCGTAAAACCGTGCCAAATCGTGACGCGCATAAACGGCTGATGGCGAGCATTGCTAGTCAAGGTGTGCTGCAAAATCTGGTGGTCGTGCCCGAAGGTAAGGGCAAGTTCGGCGTGGTGGCCGGGGGCAGACGGCTGCGTGCCCTGCAAGACCTGGCCAAAAACAACACCATCAACAAAAATTTCGAGGTCGAGTGTCGGGTGAAAGACAAAGACGCCGATATCACCGAAATATCGCTGGCGGAGAACGTGAGACAGGAGGCCATGCACCCAGCGGATCAATACGAGGCCTTTGCCGAGCTGGTAGCACAGGGGGTTCCGGTGGAGGATATCGCGGCCAAGTTCGGGATCACCAAGCTGGTGGTAGAAAAGCGCCTGAAACTGGGTCGGGTGGCACCCAAACTGTTGGAAGAATACCGCAAGGGCGGGATTAAACTTGATTGCCTGATGGCGTTCACTGTCTCTGACGATCATGAGCGGCAGCTGGCCTGTTACAAAGAACTATCCGGTCGCCTGTGGCCCCATGCGGTGAAAAGCTGGTTGCTGGGTGAGGCCGTGGATGCGCGGCGGGGCATTGGTGCCTTCGTTGGCAAGGCGGCTTACCTGAAAGCCGGTGGTGCGGGGGCAGGGGACTTGTTCGAAGACACTTTCTATCTCTGTGATTCGTCGCTGGTCTGTGAACTGGCTCAGGCGAAGTTGGATCGGGCGGCAACCAAACTGGCCAAAGAAGAAAGCGATTGGTC
>JAOTYS010000476.1 GCA_029861795.1 Gammaproteobacteria bacterium
TGTATGATCTTGCGCAAAAGCATTTTAATGTCAATTTAGACAAAAATGACCGAATTGTTTTTGAAGATGCCCGTGCTTTTTTAAGACACTCGCAAGACCAATATGATCTTATCTTTTTAAATCTATATAGTGGAAGCTTTATTCCTTGTCATACACATACTAAAGAAGCTTTGGATTTGATGAGGGATCGACTTAAACCAAACGGCCTCTTAGTCAGTAATATCGTGGGGCATCCTGATGATCTTTATATTCGTTCTTTAATCAAAACTCTAAAAGCAAGTTTCCCAGTAGTAGTTCCTGCGGGAAAATATCGTGGATTTGATAATATGATGGGCTTGGCTGCATTAGATCAGCAAAATATTCCGCCTCTTACAGGAATGTTTCAAGAAATGAAGGTGGATGATTCTACAGGAGAGCTTATCTTGGACGACAAAAACCCTGTGGAGTTATTAATGGTCGAACGATTGGATGATCTTCACCGAATTACTAAGCAGGTTCTTGGGTATACTCCTTTTTTTGCTATGTGACTTTTTTGCCACAGTGCGATGAGCCTCACCGAAGGAGACGTGTCGGCAAACATGCAATGACGCTGGATGCATTAGCGTTGATAGCGCATGCGATAAGTCTATTGTTTCGAATACCACGTGCGTCGTGGTCGTCCCAATACGGCGTCTTCAGCGCATAACGAATGTTACCCTGACTCGTCAGCGACTCGGTTGATACTGTGTCAGAAATTCTAGAAACCCGAGCAGCTTTGGGCGCAGCTGAAGGCAGCAGCCGTCAAGTTCGCAGTAAACGACCCCATACAATTGCCAGGAGGGTGCCCAGCATCAGTAATTACAATATTGCCTGAAATCGATTGGCCATCCGGCGCCGCCATCATATTCGTCAACGCCAAACCATGAGCGTCACTATTGGTAGGCAAATTCGATGCGACATCGGTCAGCGACAGACTGTCAGCAATGGTCGAGCTTGTATTTTGTATGCATGGGCCGCCGTTTGAAAAATTGGAGTCGATGCATGTGTTCACACTTTTCGGTCCTGCCCCGGCGGGCACGTCAAACATGATGGTCACATCTCCTTGCGGCGGCGATGTGCCACAAAGTTCCTGGGGAGGAAGATGAAACGCCTTAGCCTCAGGCACAATAAGATCTAGCAGGCGTTTCCCAACGCCACGGTCTGCCCCCGCTAGTTGCGATTCCGCGGGCACGAATAAATCAGCCACCATAATGGTACCGGTAGTAAATACTCCCGCAACAGCCGAGGCACCCGCTGGCCCAGCCATCGGCGTTGTTTGCGCGTGTGCCGGCAGCAATACACTGTCCACCACCGGTTTGACCCAGGTCTGTGGTAGGGTAGTGGCAACAACACCGCCCCCGGCGGCTATGGATGTCAAAAGACGCCGGCGAGAAAGTTCATTCTTTTTCACAGATTGTCCCCCTAAGTTATTATTGAATATACGTATTGTAGCTTGCTAGGAAGCCATTGCAAGTCGGGTCACCATTTTCTTGTGATGTTGGTGGAGTAACTTAAGCCCATATCAACTTCCGGTTTGCCATTTTCCTCAACGCACACACCATGCTCGCAACATATGGGATTTTGTCAACTTAGTATGCCCCATATCCTGTGTTCTTGTAAACAAACAACACTTAGCTTCCCTTGGACGCGCTATGATCTGCGTGTCGGTAACTCGACTGAGCCGATGTCAGCGAGTCACGACCTCCACCAGTGGTTCAGTCTTTTCATTGCGGCGAGCACGACACGCTCGAGTCGTGGAGATAGGGCTAGGGCATGCTCGGCGGCCTGCCGAGACAGCGAATGAAGCTTTCCGTTGTCGACCATCGTAACGAGTGGAATGACCTTGGTATCGCCAACGCCCGTCATTGCACCCTGGTCGCTCGCGAGTGCCGTCAGCTTTGATTGGTGTGACATCGAAACTGGCGGCTGCGTTGATTCTGCTTACCCTTCAGACAATGCAATTGCCCTTAGTCTGCATGTTGTAAGTTGGTTGCGAGTCAGTTAACTCGCAGACACGCCACTGGACTTGAAACGACCAACCACTATTTCTTTGCGCACCTCGGTGACTACTACGAGGATCAACGATAATCTGGAGCGCTACGATGAGTATCCATGAGGCCAAGTGGTTAGTTTGCTTTACCTAGCGCGACGCGAGCGAAAATAGACCATGATCTTGGGATTTGGGTTCCAATGTGCCGCCATATGTCGTGTTTGTCGGATCTGAAGCCAGTATGCTACGATTCAAGTGGTTATTGAGAAATAATAGAGCCCAAAAACAGTGGCTGATAATTAGGCTCACCTGTGGGGAACTTAAGAATGGCCAAGAATCGTTTCACAGACAGACAAGTTTCCAAAGACACCAATCGCCATAGTCGGGGGCGTCGAGCCTTGCTCAAGGCACTGACCGCCGGCGGTAGCGCAGCAGTTGCCGGCAAAGTCGCACCGGAGGAGTGGACCAAACCAGTGGTCGACTCTATCTTGCTACCGGCACACGCGCAGATGACCCCAGGGCCGACGACCTTTGTCGCCACGGTGGGGGTGATCGATGAGGATAATCCGCTGGGCGGTCTTACCAATTTGGGAGGCCCTTTCAATACCGGTACTGCATTTGTTAGTGATGGTGCAGCTGGCGATCTGGCCGACACAGTGGATGATATGTTCTTTTCCGTTGTTAGTGCCGAACTTGATCCTCCACCAGTCGCAGCCCAGGATGCCACATTGACGTTTAGCTCCGCTACGGGAATAGACGGCATTCCAGCGCCGGTCGTCGCCTCAATAAGCACAGTTACCGGGATCGCAAACTTTCCTGGGTCTTTCTCATTCGATGCCGACAGTGATCCGCCGAACGAGTCGATTACTCTGACGTTCTCAACCGCTGGAGTCCCCGACCAGGTTCTTACATTTACCTTTACATAACCAATCCCTTACGGGTTCGGTTGAATCATTGCGCTGTTGGCCAGCTGAATCACGCCGCGGTCGTACATTAGCAACAAGAAGTGTTTGATCGGCTCCCAGTCGTCACTCCCGCTGGCACCCACTAGTTCAGCACCCGTCATAGTGCCCTTGCGATCAAACAAGGAGGCGAGCACGCAGGGTGAGATCTTGTCCAGCTTTAAGATGTGCCCGCGAATAAGTATCTCCGCGTGCTTTGACCTCTCGTCGTAGCGAACCACGGCCTTTTGCTCGGACGCCATTTCGAATTCTGTCTGTGGTGTGATCTCCTCCTCCAGAAGTGCCATATCGGGAAATTGATATGTTCTGCGAAGGGGGTTACTTGTCATACAGAACTGCAGAATCGCCTCCTTTAAGTCCTCATCCTCAAAGGATTCGATCATGTGTTGGCGAAAATTCTCTACATGGCGGTGAAAATCCTTATCCGATTGGCTCCCGCCAAGCTCTTTGATACACGCCACTGGAAAGTCTTTGCGTAAGAATTCTTCGTTATTCATGAGTTGGTTGGTGAGCCACAGGAGGAAATCTATCCCGCTACGAGACTGGGGCCCAACGGTAAAGTGAATGCTCGGGGTGACGGCAACGGCGTAATGCCAATGCCCACGAGGAATATACAAGACGTCACCCTCGCTCATCTCGCACTCGATATACGGATCGCTATTCGGCGCTTCACCCTTGGGGAAGGTTTGCTTCTCAAGAGGCCACTTCACCGTCGGTTCAAGCACCGCCCACTTCTTGGTCCCTGCCAACTGCGCAATGAACACATCATGGCGGTCGTAATGGGTGTCA
>JAOTYS010000475.1 GCA_029861795.1 Gammaproteobacteria bacterium
GTAATACACGCCGCTCAGGTATCCATCCAGGTGAATATGCGGCAACAGATTGCCCTCGAAATCCAGCACCGCCGCCCACGAGGCCAGACGCCAGCGTTGCGGCAGATTTGCAAGAAACGGATGTGTTGGATCGGCTGTACTCGACTCCAGATAGTCTTTTACCGCCTCATTCATCATCACCTCTAACTGCGCCATAGGCCCTTTTGGCTCGCATAGAAGCTCGTGTGTGATACGCAATGAAGGAAGATGATAGGTTGGATCGTCTTTCGGTGGGACTTTCAGTGTCGGATGCCCACACACGTGTTGTGACAGTGCGTCGTTAAATTCCGCTAAGTTGGCATAACCTGGAGGAGGGGCAAACCGCCGTGCACGGACTAGTCGATCGAAATCGAGCAAAGCACTTAACGTGGTTTGATCGCCCAGCTCATTCAGTGCGACCGACTTGAACGCAAGCGCTTCAGTGCCACCAGGATGGCGGTTGAGCCAATCATCACATGACTGCAGGACTGCTTTAGCGTGGCCTGACTGAGTGAGCACAGTTATCAGCCCGCCGAATGCCTCTATTCGGTCAGGCTGCAGGGCGAGTGCCCGCCGGTATGCCTCTGCGGCCTCTCCCAAACGCCCCAGTCTTTGCAGAATGAACCCGAGCTTAGCCCAAGTGTCGCCGTCATCCGACTCGATCGCAACCGAGCGCCGATACGCTGTTAACGCCTTTTCGTACTCAGCACGCGCTTCAAACGCGTCAGCTAAGTTATGGTGGACCGCCGCCAGATCAGGCCGGTCCTCCACTACCCGCTGGTAAACGCTAATGGCTTCGTCCAGTCTGCCAAGTCTTTTCAGCGCCAACCCGAGATTGTTGCGCGCTTCGACAAAATCAGGCCGCACCGCGACGGCTGCTTGGTACAGTCTAGCCGCTTCGGCATTAGCCCCGGATGCCAGCGCGATCTCTCCGGCAAAGCTGAGCACATCGGCGCGTTGCGGCTGGATGCTCAGTATTCGCTGACAGGCCCGAAGCGCTTCGCGAAGTTTGCCGGCTTGATAGAATGCCTGTGCCTGATTTTCCAGCGCTCGAATCGATACTTCCATATTTTTTTTACTCTGATGGGATACTGCGTCTTGCTCGTGTTGTAGACAAGCATTGTAACTCGGCCGCACACAGTTGGTGGAGCGCACCCGAAATCATTTCGTTTTGGGCTGACCACTGGGACTGTTCAATTCACGTCTCAAGCCAGTCCATGTAGAATGGCCAAAGTGTGAGTGCCCGTGAACCACAGGGATAAACTGAGTGATAAAGCATCGAGTAAGCTGCCTCAGCCTTTCTATCTTGTTGCTAACTGGTCAGTCAGTGGTGGCCGAAACTAGGCCAGTCGTGGTCGAGTTGTTTACCTCTCAAGGATGCTACTCTTGCCCACCGGCCGATCACCTTCTCGGTGAGCTATCGGCACAACCGGACATCGTCGCATTGGAATTCCATGTGGACTACTGGGACGGACTGGTATACGGCTCGGCAGGGAAATGGAAAGATCCGTTCTCAGACGCGGGATATACCAGGCGTCAGCAATCGTATAACTCACAAGATCTCGGTGGTCGCATTGGAGTGTATACGCCGCAGATGATCATTGGTGGCAACTATGCAGTGGTCGGTTCCAATCGATCCGCGGTGCTGACAAGGCTTGAGGCAATACGCTCTGATGAAAGCATGCAGCTACGCGTGGACGCCACCCAAGATGGAAAATCCTTGACCGTGAGCGTTAGCGGTGGCGATAGGCACATAGACGCCGGGGTGTGGCTGGTCCGTCTCGACCGGCAACACCTCACTGCTGTCCCAAACGGAGAAAACAACGGCAAAACACTGACTAACCATAACGTTGTGCGCGCAATGACTCGCATCGGGGATTGGAAGGGAGCTGACATGCAGATGCAAATAGATGACTTTCAGCTAGGCCCGAACCAACACTGCGCCATCTTGGTGCAGACAACGGATCCACTTGGTCCAATCATCGGTGCAGCTCGCTGCCCTGAAAGCTAGTGCTGTTGCCGCCGAGCGATACGTTCGTGTCCCGGTATCCCCACACATAGCACAAATATTACGGTCGCAACTGCGACAATCGACGGACCTGCTGGACTATCCCACTGCATCGACGCCCCTAATCCACCCAATACCGCCACACAACCGACTAGTGTTGCAAGTAGTGCCATGCGTTCCGGAGTGACCGCGAATTTTCGCGCCACCGCCGGCGGGATGATCAGCATAGAGACGACCAGGAGAACTCCCATCACCTGCATCCCAACCGCTACCACTACACTCAGCAATAATAGAAAAGTCATGCGCACTTGTTCTATCCGAACACCATCTACGCGTGCGAGCTCTTGGTGTACAGTTTCCGCTAATAGCGGCCTCCAGATCTTGGCAAGCAGCAACAAACAGGCGGCGCCACCGCCGTAAAGCCAAAGCAGATCATCCGTGTCCACCGCAAGAATGTCTCCAAATAGATAACCCAATAGATCCACCCGGACGGCCTGCATGAAAGACACCACAATCAACCCTATCGCCAATGACCCGTGTGCGAGGATGCCAAGTAGTGTATCGGTCGCAAGCGTTCGTTGGCGCTCAAGTGCAACTAGTGACACCGAAACCCCGATGCACACAATCAAGACACCCAACTGTAAGTTGATCTTCAGTAACAATCCCAAGGCAACGCCGAGCAACGCCGCGTGCGACAAGGTCGCCCCAAAATAGGCCATACGGCGCCACACAACGAAGCAGCCCAAAGGGCCCGCCACTAGTGCGAGACCAATACCCGCCGCCGCCGCTCTAATAACAAAGTCATCCATGGGAGACATCGACAACTTCGGCGCCTTTCATCTCGGACTGAGATACAGTTTCCCCGGACAAGGCGTGACGATGGTCATGCTCATGACTGTAGACCGCCAACACTTTAGACAAATCACCACCGAAAAGACGCAGATACTCAGGATGCTGGCTCACTGCCTCAGGGCGACCGTCGCAGCAGATATGTCGGTTCATGCATACCACCCTGTCAGTCGCCGCCATGACCAAATGCAGATCATGAGACACCAGCAGGATTCCACAGCGACGAAGATCACGGATAGAGGTCACCAACGCATATAGCTCGGATTGTCCGGTAACATCCATTCCGGCGGTGGGTTCATCCAGTACCAACAGTTCGGGGTCGCGTAGTAAAGCACGCGCCAGTAGCACACGTTTAGCTTCCCCCCCGGAGATATGTTGCAGACCAATGTCCGCCAGCTCGCGAGCCCCCACCTCGGCAAGCGCTTGGTGGATCTTCGTAGTACCTTGAGGGTGTGGCAACGATAGAAAACGGGTGACCGTCAGGGGCAAGGTTGGATCGATGGTGAGAGACTGGGGCACGTAGCCAATCCGCACGTTGGGTTCACGCTCGATAACACCTTCATCGACAATTTGCAGCCCGAGCACGGAGCGCACCAAAGTGGTCTTTCCAGAGCCGTTTGGTCCGATCAAGGTCACAATCTCTCCGCGATGCACCGACAAATTAACCTTGTCGAGCAAGGCTGTTCCGCCCATCCGCACCGTGACCCCAGTGGCTTTGACTAGCGGTGGCTCAAGCCTTTCTTGGTCCGGCATCTTCATCTGTACTCACGGCTTGTCGACAGTCGGGGCACTGACCGGACACCTCAATGGTCTGGCGGTCCACATTGAATCCTATACGTCCCGCTTTGCGTGTCACTAATTCACTGATGTGTGAGTCGTGAAGT
>JAOTYS010000077.1 GCA_029861795.1 Gammaproteobacteria bacterium
AAGTGACCAATCTTCGTGCTTGCCTATTAAGGACGCTGTCTGAAGTGTTTGATCCGGTCTGGGTTCTTGTATTGTTATTGCCTGTGGCGGTGTTGTCAGGTTGGTATGCGGGTCGACGCGATGCAATCAAGAGGACGTCACAATCCTATGATTTGCCATCGGCATACTTTAAGGGTTTGAACTTTCTTCTCAACGAGCAGCCGGACAAGGCAATAGAGGTGTTTATCAAGGTTCTCGAGGTCGATATTGAAACCGTAGAAATGCATTTGGCTTTAGGGAATCTATTTCGTCGACGCGGAGAAATCGAGAGGGCGACACGAATTCATCAAAACCTAATCGCTAGACCGAATTTGGAAAAGCAACAACGATTGCAGGCGCTATTTGAGTTAGGTCACGATTATCTCAAGGCCGGACTGCTTGATCGGGCTGAAAACCTGTTTCAGGAACTGGCGGAGTCCAGTCAGCACGGAGAGCAGGCATTGACCCATTTGGTTCAAATCTACGAACAAGAGAAGGAATGGGATAACGCGATCTCAACGGCGCAAAAGTTGTCTAGGGTATCAGGGCGGGATATGTCTGGTGTGATTGCACAATACTTCTGTCAGCTTGCAGATGCGGCAATCACAGAAGGAAACCACATTGCGGCCCGTACTCACATTGATCGGGCGCTTTCCAGCGACGAAGCATGTGTGCGCGCAACCATCCAACTAGGAAAATTGGAGGTTTTGAAAAACGACCATCAACAGGCTATTCAAACATGGAGACGAGTAGAGGATCAAGGTCCAGTATATTTGGGAGAAGTGGTGGAGCTTATCGCGGAGAGTTATCGTACTTTAGGAGACGAACAGGGACTGAGGCGATACTTATTGTCCGTGCTCGATAAGCATGGTGGGGTCAAATCCATGCTCACCTTAGTGGATACCATCGAACGCCAAGACGGAAGGGGGGGTGCAGAAGAGTTCCTCGTAAAGTGGGTTCGTACCCATCCCTCCATACAGGGATTATATCGGTTGATCGAACTCAAGATGGATCGAGCCGAAGAGCCAGTTAACAGTGACTTGGGCATCCTACAGGTATTGATCGGAAGTATTTTAGAGCGAGAACAGGGATATGAATGCCATCAATGTGGCTACAAGGCGAAGGCACAGCATTGGCAGTGCCCGGGATGTAAGGGCTGGACTACCATCGAACCGACTGCCGTCAGCGAAATACCGGATCTAGAGGAACTCTCAAACGGTAAGAGACAGGCTGTTTTGAGTGCTTAAGTGGATCGGTCTTAAACCAGTTCCATTAGTCAAAAATTTGTTAACGTACAGCATTAAGGAAAGAGAAGGGTGTGATTTTTCTCACTTAATCGTCCTATACTCTATAGGATGGTAGTTGTTTCATCGTAGGTATTGACAACTGGTAGAGTTGCAGTAAGATTGTCGTGTCGCATCGGTTCATGCGGCTTAATACTTAAACGGAAACATGGAGGTAATTCAGGATGAAACTCACTAGAACCATTCTTGCTTCAATTTTTTTTGCTGTCTTTTCATTTACCACCTACGCCGAGCCCGTTGATATCAATTCAGCGGATGCAGAGGCGTTAGCCGAAGCTATCAAAGGTGTGGGGCCCAAAACCGCTGCCGCTATCGTCGGCTATCGGGATCAACATGGTCCATTCCAATCCGTTGATGAGCTCCAAGATATTAAAGGTATTGGACCGAAGGTTGTGGAAAGTAACCGGGAGAATATGAAGGTTAGTGGTGCTAAGACGGCCGACACAAACTAGTCTACAGTCTATTCTTTGGTAGTTTAAGAGGGTGCCTAGCAGCACCCTCTTTTTTTCATCTGCTACATTGAATGAGGATGTCGTGGCGGCCGGGCATGGTCGTATGCGTCGAGAGATCATTGCTGTGCACAGGTTAACTTAAGGGGCTTGACGCTCAAACGAGTGATCAGTGGTCCCAGTCGGGTACAAAGAGATATCGATCTAAATTCTTGTTGGAAGGACAACGGTCGACATTGGAGAGAAAAAAAGGATAATACGTAAACTTTTAAAATAGACGATTCGTCTAATTTTTCAGAATATGGTGGCGCTTGGATGAAAGTAACGATAATTGGAACTGGATATGTAGGATTAGTAACAGGGGCCTGTCTGGCGGAAGTAGGGAATCAAGTCTTGTGTGTAGACAACGATGTCAGGAAGGTCGAATTACTACAAGGGGGAGGGGTCCCCATATATGAGCCCGGCCTGGAACCTCTGGTCAAGGACAATCTTGCATCAGGTCGCCTGGAGTTCACATCCGATATTGCTGAAGGTGTTCTTCATGGGGAGATACTTATCATCGCAGTGGGGACTCCTCCGGACGAAGATGGTTCTGCAGATTTGCAGCACCTTCTTGCGGTCGCCAGCGATATCGGTAAGTACATTGGGGAGTTTCGATTAATCGTGACCAAATCCACAGTTCCAGTTGGCACGGCAGACAAGGTTCGGAGCTGCGTGAGCTCCGAACTTGCGCAGCGTGGGGTCACAATTCCTTTCGATGCAGTGTCGAATCCCGAATTTCTAAAGGAGGGGGCGGCGGTAGAGGATTTCATGAAACCGGACAGGATTATCGTCGGAGCAAGCAGCGAGCGATCAATCGAGCTAATGCGTTCGTTGTATGCACCGTTCAACCGGAATCGTGAACGCGTGATTGTTATGGATATTCGGTCGGCCGAGTTGACGAAGTATGCAGCTAACGCGATGCTCGCAACCAAGATCTCTTTTATGAACGATATGGCTAACCTTGCCGAACGTGTGGGTGCGGACATTGAGGCCGTGCGTCAAGGAATCGGTGCGGACCCTCGAATTGGTTATGAGTTTATCTATCCCGGGTGTGGATACGGTGGATCTTGTTTCCCCAAGGATGTACAGGCGCTAATAAAAACAGCGGGCAACGCAGGTTACGATGTAAAGATCCTGAAGTCGGTCGAAGAGGTCAACCTGGCTCAGAAGCACGTACCTGTGCATAAGGTAGTGGATAAATTTGGAGATGACTTGTCAGATCGGCTTTTTGCGGTCTGGGGCCTTGCGTTCAAGCCGGATACTGATGACATGCGTGAGGCTCCTAGCCGTATTGTCATGGAGGAGTTGTGGCGGCGTGGCGCGCGGGTAGCGGCATACGATCCAGTGGCTGAATCCGAAGCACAGCGCATTTATGGATCCAGGGCGGATTTAACGCTGCATACTGATCCCTATAACGCGTTGGAGGGCGCCGATGCGCTGATCGTTCTTACTGAATGGAAAATATTTAGGAGTCCAGATTTTCCTGAGATGGCGCGCCGTATGAAGTCGAATGTGATATTCGACGGGCGCAATATATTTGATCCAAGTACTGTCAAATCGGAGGGCTTTGAGTACTACGGGATTGGACGTTGACCACGCTAATCTCTGCGGTCGAGCAACTGCGCGGCACACGCGTACTTGTGGTTGGCGACGTTATGCTAGACCGCTACTGGTTTGGCGGCGTTGATCGGATTTCTCCAGAAGCACCCGTGCCCGTTATCGGGATAACAGATACTGAAGAAAGACCCGGAGGTGCGGCAAACGTCGCGACGAATGTCGCCGCTTTAGGCGCTAAATGTACGCTTCTATCTGTGATCGGCGACGATGAGGCAGGCACGCACCTCACTGATTTATTGTCGCATTCAGATATTGCGGCGAGCCTACATCGAGATTTTGCCTCGGCGACTACAGTCAAGCTGCGAATTATTTCGCGTAATCAACAGCTGTTGCGTGCTGATTTTGAACAAACTCCAGGGTATGAGGTTCTCTCACGTTGCATGGATGACATTAGGGTAAAGCTTAGAGATACAGATGTCTTAATCATCTCGGACTACGGTAAAGGTGGATTGGTTCATATCGCCGATATGATTCATCGTGCCAGAGAGGTTGATATACCAGTGATGGTCGATCCAAAGGGTAAGGATTTTTCCAGGTATCGTGGGGCCACTTTCATTACACCTAATCGACGCGAGTTTGAGGATGCGTTTGGACCTTGTGTCGACGAGGCCGCGCTTTTCGCTCGAGCTAAATCCACAATAGCGGAACTCGGGGTCGAAAAGCTCCTTATCACGCAAAGCGATAAAGGAATGACGTTATTTCGACAAGACGGGAGCTCTGTTCATAAGTCGGCTAGGGCAAGGGAGGTGTATGACGTAAGCGGTGCGGGAGACACAGTCATTGCTGTAATGGCAACAGCGTTCGGATCCGGGCTCCCAGACGAATCCGCGATGGAGCTTGCTAATGTGGCTGCGGGGATCGTCGTTGGCCGGTTGGGTACGGCGGCAGCCACGAAAGAGGAGATCAGCGGCGTGTTGTTGGCCGATACTGTGGACTGATGAGGTCATGTCAATGGAATGGAGATGCCGGTTGTGGTTCGGTGTCGCAACAGAAGCGCTAGTAATGCTTCGAGCCTGCGGATAATTTCATGATTGTGGTTACAGGTGGCGCTGGGTTTATCGGGGCAAACCTAGTAAGGAAACTAAACGATCGCGGGTTCATAGATATCGTTGTAGTGGATAATCTCGAGCATTCCGACAAGTTTCGTAATCTCTCCGATTGCCAAATCCGGGACTATATGGATAAGAACGAATTTCGAGATAAGGTGCGCAGCTTCCACCAATTCCATGACATCGAAGTCATATTTCACCAAGGTGCTTGCTCCGATACTATGGAATCCAATGGCCGTTATATGTTGGATAACAACTTTACCTATTCAAAGGAGCTTTTCGAGTATTGTCGCCACACCGGGGTTCGGTTCATTTATGCGTCCTCCGCCGCCGTCTACGGAGTAGGACAGAAATTTAGAGAAGTGCCAGGCTGTGAAGCACCAGTGAACATTTATGCGTATTCGAAACTCTTGTTCGATCAGTATGTGCGTCTAAATCTCCCCGATGTAAAAAGTCAGGTTGTGGGATTGAGATACTTTAATGTGTATGGTGAGCGCGAGCAGCATAAGGGTCGGATGGCTTCGGTGATCTATCACTTCTACAGGGAATTCGTGACCAGAGGTGTTGTCTCTTTATTCGAGGGAAGCGGTGGATATGACGACGGAGAGCAACAGCGTGATTTTGTGTTTGTTGAGGATGTTGCAAAGGTTAACCTGTATTTTCTGGACCAACCTGAACGCAGTGGAATATATAACGTTGGTACGGGAGTTGCTCAGAGTTTCAACGACATTGCTGTCGCCGTAATCAAGGGTGTGCGCAAATATCGAGGTGACACCAATTTATCCCTAGCCGAGCTTATCTCCGAAGGTATGATCGAATACGTTCCGTTTCCGCCGAACTTGTTGGACAAATATCAGAGTTATACTCAAGCAGATACTAGTGAACTCAAACGGGCTGGATACATAGATACAATGTCTAGCGCGGCACAGGGCGTAGCGCGCTATATAGATTGTCTTTGGCACAGCGAATCTACTGGTTCGAAGAACTAAAGCCCATGGTTGCAAAACTATGAGAAAGTGGTATCTGGTTTATTCTCGACCACGTCAAGAGCGCATAGCCATGGAGAACCTTGAGCGCCAGGGCTATGAAAGCTACCTACCCCTGATTAAGCGTCACCGCCGACGTCAGGGCCGACGAGTTGTGCAAGTCGAGCCTATGTTTCCTCGATACCTGTTCATATGTCTTGATACGCAGACCGATAATTGGGCGCCGATCAGGTCCACGAGAGGGGTGAATAGACTGGTACGGTTTGGCTTAGATCCGGCGGTGGTCCCGATGGACCTGCTAGAGATTTTGAAAGCCAGGGAGAACGAGGAGGGCGTACAGAATGTTTCGCCGGTGGACTTTAGACATGGTGATCGGGTGCGGATTAGCGAGGGGCCTTTAATGGGATATGAGGGCATTTTCCTGGCAAAATCTAGCCAAGAGCGGGTCACCATCTTGTTAAATGTCGTCAATAAACAGATGCGAATTAAGGCGAATCCCGCGCAGCTCGAAACTGCCTAGCTCTGTAAGCGTATATACCGCAAGCTTGTGGGGTGGTACGGCTTGCAGCAAAGTCTCCGTGGGCCGAGGTATTTACAAAGTTCGTTTAACTTACGGCTGTAACTCGTTTAAAACATTAGCTTAACTGGATGAGAACCAGCTTGACTTAATGGTTTGGCTCGTATAGTGTTCACACCGTGAACACTGATAGTTCTAAAGAAGATCGAATCACCCTCGAACTTCTTGACGCAATTGACCAACGCAGTGACGTTAGCCAACGACACTTAGCAAGGCAAATGGGGGTGGCCCTAGGACTTGCAAATTCTTATCTCAAGCGGTGCGTGCGCAAAGGCTTTGTAAAGATCAGTGAGGCCCCTGCGAACCGCTATGCCTACTACTTGACTCCCAAGGGTTTCGCCGAAAAATCTCGACTGACCGCTCGTTATCTGTCGACCTCCTTAGCGTTTTACCGACAAGCTGGAAGATCATGTGATCGGATATTCGAGGCTTGCGTTCAGAAGGGCGTGAAGGAAGTGTTGTTATGTGGCCTTTCGGACCTCGCTGAAATCGCGCTGCTGCGTGCAATGGAGTCAAAGGTGGAGGTTGTCGGGTTATATGATCCGCGTCAGACGCAAAAGAAATTTTTCTCAAAAGTTATATGGAGCGAACTTGAACAAGTGAACGGATATGAGGCTTTCATGATTACGGAGTTGAGCGAGCCCGTCGCCATGTATGAGCGGCTCTCTGAGACGATCAGCCCTGACAGGTTGTTAGTACCCGATGTATTGAGATTGGGTGGTGAGTTGTCCACCCGTCACAAAGTGGCTCTCGAACAGAAGCTAGATTAGTGCAGTAACAGCGACCGGAGCGGTCTTGTGATGAGCTGAGCTGTGCGGAACTTGAGTGTTCTGCATGGCGGTAGCGTGCCCAAACGAAACGACGTCATCATCGCCGGAAAAAAGCAAATAGGGTTGATACCATGAAGATTGCTGTGATGGGACTTGGCTATGTGGGCATACAGCTGGCCGCGGCCCTCGGTCGTTGTTACGACACAGTGGGATTCGATCCTGATCGGAACAAGGTTAGGCATCTCAATACTGGATTTGATCCCACGGGCGAGATTCAGAAAGAAGAGCTGGAGTCGGCGGTCGAACTCCACTGCACCTCCGATGTTTCGGAGTTAGTTGGTAGAGATATCTATATTGTTGCGGTACCCACTCCTGTGGATAGTGCACGTCGTCCAGATTTTCAGGCACTGACGTCAGCTAGCCAAACGATAGCAGGGGCTATGACGCCCGGTGCTGTAGTGATATATGAATCGACCGTTTATCCCGGGGCCACAGAAGACATCTGTGTCCCGGTTTTAGAACGCCATTCCGGCCTGAAGTGGGGAAAGGATTTTCACGTGGGCTACTCTCCCGAACGCATTAATCCGGGCGACGCGCAGCATAAGTTGGCGAACATCGTTAAGCTAGTAGCCGCGGACGATGAATCTACTCTAGATATGATGGAACAAGTGTACGGTAAGATCGTGGAGGCGGGCGTATATCGAGTCTCGAGCATTAAAGTTGCTGAGGCGGCAAAGGTAATCGAAAACACTCAACGCGACATTAACATAGCGCTGATCAATGAACTGGCTCTTTTGTTCGAGCGGATGGGTATAGACACATCAGCGGTGATTGAGGCCGCTAGCACTAAATGGAATTTCCTACCTTTCAAACCAGGCCTTGTCGGCGGCCACTGCATAGGCGTTGACCCATATTATTTGACTTATAAGGCGGAGATGCTTGGCTACCACCCAGAGATCATTCTGGCAGGCCGTCGAATAAACGACGGTATGGGGAAATTTGTGGCTGAACAGACGATCAAGCAGATGATTCAGGCCGGTCAAATAATAAGCGATTGCAAAGTAAACGTATTAGGTCTGACGTTTAAGGAGGACTGCAAGGATATTAGGAATTCCCAGACTGCTTCAGTCGTAGAAGAGCTAAAGTCTTACGGTGTTGAAGTATGCGTACATGATCCGCTGGCGGACCCTGAAGAAGCGCGGGAAGAGTACGGCTTGAAGTTGTTTCGGTGGAACGAATTGCCGAAGGCTGAAGGTGTAGTGATGGCAGTACCCCATTCGCCTTTTATGACAAAATCGGTGGACGAATACTTGGGTATACTTCGGACGAAAGGGGTGTTTGTGGACGTGAAGTCTGTTTTTGAACCGGCTGTGTTCGAGAAGGCAGGCATGCGAGTGTGGCGACTTTAATGTCATCATTTAGCGGGATTCGACAAACGCTATGAGCAACATTTTGGTCACAGGTGCGGCCGGATTTATAGGGTACTCGTTATGTGCTAAGTTGATTGAACGAGGAGATCGACTAATCGGCGTAGATAACCTTAACGACTATTATGACCCGAGTTTGAAACAAGCTAGACTAGATCAGATTTCGAACGATCTTGCATTTTCCTTCCACAAGATTGACATTGGCGATAGGTTCGCGGTCCAGCGCTTATTTAAGGATAATGAGATCGATATTGTGGTCAACCTTGCTGCACAGGCTGGGGTGAGATATTCCATCGAGAATCCGGCTGCATATATAGATTCTAACCTCGTCGGTTTTGGAAATATTTTGGAAGGTTGCCGATCAAGCAAAGTCGCGCACCTTGTTTATGCATCTTCAAGCTCTGTATATGGGGCGAATACGTCGTTGCCGTTTTCAGAGCAAGACAATGTAGACCATCCACTGTCGTTGTATGCGGCGAGCAAAAAGGCGAATGAGCTGATGGCGCATACTTACTCACATCTCTATGGATTGCCCACCACGGGATTACGATTCTTTACTGTATATGGGCCATGGGGTCGACCGGACATGGCTTTGTTCAAGTTCACCAAGGGGATCATAGAGGGGACGCCTATTCCGGTCTTTAACCGAGGACAGATGACCAGAGATTTCACCTATATTGACGACATCATCGAAGGTGTTGCTCGGGTGGTAGACACTCCTGCCCAGTCAGACCCTGGTTGGTCAGGAGATAGACCCAATCCTGCAACTAGTCTAGCGCCATACCGCATTTACAATATTGGTAACAATACTCCGGTTGAACTCATGAAATACATCCGGATCTTGGAGAAGTATTTGGGGAAGCAGGCAAACCTAGATCTTTTGCCGATGCAGGCAGGGGATGTGCCAAATACCTGTGCCAGTGTGGAGGCACTCTCCGACACTGTCGGATTTCGACCCAAGACCACGGTCGAGGAGGGTATATCGCGCTTTGTCGAGTGGTACAAGGGGTACTATGGCATTGCTTGATGTCAGTTATCGATGCCACTACGCGATCCGTCGGTCACATCGCTAAGTGATTCTGCGTTTATTGGCGCACCACTTGGTTTTTGAGGGCTGATCTAACTTATGAAAAAGGCACTAGTCACTGGAATTACAGGTCAGGATGGAGCCTATCTGGCCGAATTCTTGCTATCCAAGGGTTACGAAGTCCACGGCATAAAACGACGAACGTCTCTCTTCAACACTGATCGCATCGATCATCTATACGAAGATCCGCATCAGCGAACCCGCGGGTTGGTTTTGCATCACGGGGATATGACTGACTCCAGTAGCTTACTGCGTATTGTTCAGCATGTGCAGCCCGATGAGTTATACAACTTAGCTGCACAAAGCCATGTAGCAGTTTCATTTGAAGAGCCCGAGTATACGGCAGACTCCGACGCTTTGGGGACGCTACGACTGCTTGAGGCGATAAGGATCTTACAACTAGAGAACAAGACGCGTTTTTACCAGGCATCAACCTCCGAGCTATTTGGAAAGGCGCGAGAGACTCCGCAAACTGAATTAACACCTTTTTATCCCAGGTCCCCCTATGGCGTTGCTAAACTATATGCATATTGGATTACCGTGAATTATAGAGACGCCTATGGTATGTACGCGTGCAATGGTATCCTTTTTAATCACGAATCTCCCAAACGAGGTGAAACATTTGTAACACGTAAGATTACTCGCGGGTTAGCGCAAGTGGTTCTGGGTCAGCAAGACTGCATCTATCTTGGAAACTTGGACGCGAAGCGAGACTGGGGACATGCGCGTGACTATGTCGAAATGCAATGGCTGATGTTGCAACAAGACTCGCCGGACGATTATGTGATCGCCACCGGCGAACAATACTCGGTGCGGGAGTTTGTCGAAACCGCAGCAGCAGAACTGGGACTGGTCATAGGCTGGTATGGGGAAGGTATCAAGGAAACCGGCGTAGTTGAGAAGATCGAATGGAAATCGGATTTTGAGCCGGTGATCAAACAAGGAGATTTAGTCGTGAGAATAGATCCCAGGTACTTTAGACCCGCTGAGGTGGAAAGCTTGTTAGGCGATCCAACAAAGGCTCACAAAAAGCTCGGCTGGTCCCCTAAGACGACATTCAGAGAACTTGTAGCGGAGATGGTGCTATCTGACATTTGTCAGGCCCGGAACGGATTGATTTCCCGGAGAATTAGTTCCTAGCTGCTTGCAGTGGTAATCGACGAACGGGTTTCGATATCGTGTTCGGCCACCACCCCGACTCATCGCTTTTGCCCGTGACGGATTACACAACTGGTTAACGCAGCGATTTCGTTTGCGACAGGAATTGGGCATCGCACAAGAATGTATCGTAATTGGTCTAGTGACTCGTTTTCATCCTCTAAGCTAGTGATCTTAGGGTCATTGGCGGCGAGGTCACCGGGAATAAAAATGATATTTTCAATGGTGCCGGGTCTTGGCTATGTATTCGGCAAAGGATGATTGCGAAGAACTCTACTTCGCGGCGTTGTATTGCAGCAGTATAAATTCGCTATGAAATGTAACGAGCGAATAACTTTTCAGAGCTAGCATGATCGAGACTTCTTTGTAAGTAGAGGATTTTTTGATCCGGCAAAAGACCGCTGTAATTATGGGTTCAGAAGTCGATACAGCTGAGTTTTTTCCTCAAAACGCTGCGATTAGAAAGGACGGTTTCTTGTTTGTGGCCAACGCTTTTTTTGGGGAAAAAAAGCACCCAGTAGTATGTAGATGCGGCAAGAATGCTGAAGAAGAAGTACCCACAAGCGATGTTTAAGATTTTGGATCCCATTGAGAAGGGTCCGTCATCCGTTTCTATATCGTCTTCACGCTTGGGAGCAAGAGGGGATTATCGAATATTTGACTGTCGCGAAACGGGGAAGGAATGAATGGATTCCTTGTGCCAATGAAGAATTCGATTGCCCTGGCTGAAAGAACGGAGCTATTCCTACTGAATCCCAGTCTCGTGCACAGATGGGGGAACATTCAAGACGAGTAGCAACCGCACGGTATGATGTCCATGAAGCCAACAAAGTGATAAAAATGGCGTGCGCTTGATGTCCTCGTAATGTGGAGGTATTTCTTTTCCAAGTCTAAGTCGGGTGCAGTGTTACTTATTTCCGATTTGATTGGATTCATGCTCATATTCGGGTTCGTGCATCAGCAACGTGAAGGTCATTGGATCGATTTGACTTCGATCCCTTTAATCAGTGTCATGACGGTCACTGTTATAGTCATGTACATTTTCGACGTATATCGAACTGATACAGAAAGCCTGAATTTGGCCTTGCCGTTAAGGGCCGTTGCGGCGGTTGCCCTATCGGGTGGCATCATTGCTGCGGTTGTTTACTTGTTGCCAGGTCAATCCCATGCTGCAAGCAGAGATAGTGTGCTTTGGCGAGGAGTATTGTTCTTCGGTCTGTTCATCTTTGCCATATGGGCATCGGTCAGCAGGGTGTTGTTAAGTTCTTTCGTTCAGAGACTGCAGAAGGATTTGCGTTGGTTGATATTGGGCACCGGAGAGTATGCATATCATATTTGGTGCGACTTTAAGAATGTGCAGCCCAGGGACAAACTACAGTTTTTTAGAATCAACCCTCTGGAAAATCGAATCGACGGCGAACACACAGGTTCTCATGTATTGGAGGATATTGACTCACTGGATGAATGTCTGAGTAGGACATGGTCTGGGGTCGTATTGGCTACGGATAGACCGTTAGAGGAAGGGCTCCTGAGAAAACTGATGGGGGCGCGATTGAGAGGGATTAGAATTTACGACTTGGTAGATTTTTATGACAAGTTTCTGTTTAAGATCCCAGTGTTTTACTTGAAGGACGTCTGGTTCGTACTTTCCCAGGGATTTGATCTTCTGCATCACAATATGCAATTAAGGATTAAGCGCGTAATGGATTTTGTGCTGGCAGGGATTCTGTTGGTGGTGTGTATGCCGCTTATGATTGTAATCGCCATCTTAATACGCATCGATGGTCCCGGCCCAATCATTTACAGTCAAATGCGTACCGGCGCGAGTAAAAAACAGTTCCGGGTTCATAAATTTCGCACGATGGTGAAAGATGCTGAACGCAACGGAGCGCAGTGGACTGCGCATAACGATAGTCGGATTACAAAGGTAGGCCGAGTGTTACGCACCATGCGTATAGATGAATTACCCCAGATGTGGAACGTCTTAAAGGGAGAAATGAGTTTTATTGGTCCTCGCCCTGAGAGGCCGGATTTCAATAAAGACTTCGCACAGAAGATTCCTTATTACGATCTGAGGCACTTAGTAAAACCCGGAATCACTGGGTGGGCCCAGATACAATATCCCTATGGGGCATCCTTGGAGGATGCGAAACAGAAGCTAGAATATGACTTGTACTACATCAAGAATTACTCCGTTTTTTTGGACATTGCAATTGCGATCAAGACAATGCGTCTAATGCTTTTTCGAAGGGGACGATAGTAAACTACGCTGAAAACAAGCTGCTCTTAGCTGCTCTTAGTATATATGCTCTTAGATGATCCGATTGCTGTGGGGTGAATCCAGGTCGTGGCGGGCGCGATTGCCGTTGTGTAACTGTCATTGATGCAAAACGTTCTTCTTATTACTGGTGGCGCCGGTTTTATTGGATCGACACTGATCCGATACATCATTAATACCACCGACTGGATCGTTGTAAACATCGATAAACTTACATATGCGGGTCATCGAGAAACGCTGCGCGATATCGAATCGAATTCGAGGTATGAATTTCAACGTCAAGATATCTGCGATCGATTGGCAGTGGAGAATATTATTGAAAAGCACAAGCCTGGGGGGATTATACATTTAGCAGCGGAATCCCATGTAGATAGATCTATCGATGGGCCTGCCGAGTTTATTCATACCAATGTTGTTGGCACATACACATTGTTGGAGGTTGCAAGAAGTTACTGGGGCGGGTTACCAAAGGATCAGCAACATAACTTCCGGTTTCATCATGTCTCGACGGATGAAGTCTATGGGAGCTTAGGTTCTCGCGGACTGTTCACTGAGCAGAGCCCATATCGTCCAAATTCTCCATACTCATCTAGCAAAGCCGCCTCGGACCATTTGGTTCGGGCATGGCACAAGACTTACGGTCTACCCATAGTGGTATCGAATTGCTCAAACAATTATGGTCCTTATCAATATCCAGAAAAGCTTATTCCAGTCATCATCACCAGAGCGCTGGTTGGCCAATCCATTCCAATATACGGTGCTGGGAAGAACGTTCGAGATTGGATTTACGTCGAGGATCATGCGCGGGCGCTAATGGGCATATTTACCGATGGAGTTGCTGGCGAGACCTACAATGTGGGTGGAAACAATGAAGTCAGCAATATCGAACTTGCAAACTTAGTATGCAAGACACTCGACGAATTGAGACCAACTAACAGGCAGGGAGGGTATAAGTCACTGATACAGTTTGTGGCAGATCGACCAGGACATGATCTACGATACGCAATCGATGCAACCAAGATCCGGACAGAGCTCGGTTGGGAACCAAGGGAATCATTAGAAACGGGGTTGCGTAAGACGGTCGACTGGTTCCTTGGTAATCAAGATTGGTGTCGAAG
>JAOTYS010000477.1 GCA_029861795.1 Gammaproteobacteria bacterium
CTGTTTCGGGCCGGTCCCAACCCTGCGGCTCGAAGAAAGCCGCCTCGATTTCGGTTTCATCCATCGCCCGGTAGTGAAATAGCCTGGGTGCAATAAGCGCCGGAAAATTTTCGTTTAAGTGGCTGACCTGCTCATCACCGCGTGAGCCCCACAAATGCACCTCTTGCGGAGCGTTGCCGCTACCAGCTACATAGGCATATTCATCCCCCACAATAGCAAATGCATCAACCGTTTGACCCGAGAAACTTCTGAGCTCACCGATAGATCCTTCAACCGACACGCGAACCAACTGATCCGAGAAACCGTCTACTGCCAATGCGACGATCTCACTTGGATTTGCCCAGGTAAAATCAACGATCATTCGATCCAAAGTATCGCCGGTCAAGTCGACGGCACCGCCACCATTTAAAGGTTGCAGGAACAGGCTGTGTGGGACCGGCCCGCCCTCCGTTGAGCCGATGTACACCAGAAATCGCCCGTCAGGTGACACAGAGAGGTTGCTGATAGGGCCGTCGGGTTCGGCAATCAGAGTCATTTCTCCGCCATCGATCTCAATACTGAACAATCGATCTGTCAAAAGCTCTGCCGAGAAATTGTCGGTCGCCGATATAATGAGGTTGCTACCGTTCGGATACCACGACAATGCGGACACGCGCCACCTCCCTTTTGAGGCAGTCGTAATATCCCCTGATTCCACGTCGACCAGTCTTAGGTGCGTCGGCCTGACCGCCTCGCTGGCAACAAAAATGCCATCTTTGTCCTCGCTGCTTTCGTCGTCTGGCTCTGGTGCAGGATCGGCGGATAGAAATGCGATCGACTGGCTATCTGGCGACCACTCATAGGCAATCACACCGGACCCGTCGTCCGTTACAGGTCTAGCTTCACCGCCGCTTATAGGCAAAATGTAAATCTGGGTCTTGTCATCGACTCCGGATGACAGAAACGCCAGCGAACGCCCGTCGGGTGACCATTCCGGTTGAGAATTTGTTTTACGTCCAAACGTCAGCTGCCTAAATTCATCCTGCTCGACATCGTACATCCAGATATGTGATTCCTGACCCTCTGACGACACGGGTTCCGTGACGACGACGACGAGCCTCTTGCTGTCGACCGACCAGTCGAGCTCCCCATACTCGTGCCGATCCAGTACTTGTTCCGGTTGCAAAACCGCCTGCGCAAGTGACACGTGAGATGCCAATAGACCCATTACACATAAAATGATCACCAATCTATGTCGTTGATTCTCAATATTGATCACCGTATCCTCGCCGCACGCCCAGCTCACGGAAATTCGGGAGACTTGATCAACTCTCCGCCTTTGATGACGACAGCCACATCCTGTAATAACGTTACGTCCTCAAGTGGATTTCCTGAAATAGCAATAACGTCCGCGAATCGGCCAGGCTCTATAGCACCGACATCAGCCTCCATGTCGAGCAAGGTCGCAGCTTTGATGGTTGCTGCGCGAATCGCGTCCAGCGGCGACATGCCGAAGCGAACCATGTAGCCAAATTGGATTGCGTTATTACCGTGTGGATAGACGCCGCTGTCAGTACCGAACACGACGTTGGCACCGGACAAATGAGCGCGCCGCATACTTTCTCGCAATCTGGTTGCAATTTGTCGCGATTTTTCGAGCGACTCCTCCAGTACTCCTGCGCGTTTGCCTTCATTGATGATGTAATCATCAACGTATATGTCCATGACCAACGCGGTACCGTTCCGCTTCGCCAATTCCAAGCCCTCATCGTCGATCAGGCTCGCATGCTCAATCGAGTCGACTCCCGCCAGGATCGCCCGCTTGATGCCTTCGGTGCCGTGCGCGTGTGCGGCCACTTTGCGTCCGTGCGCGTGCGCCTCGTCGACCAGCGCTTTCATTTCCTCCAGCGTATATTGCACAGCACCAATCTGGGTCCCCTTTGATAACACGCCGCCGGTTGCACAGAATTTGATCAGGTCGGCACCATACTTGATGTTTTCCCTCACCTTTGCACGGATGGCCCAGGGTCCATCGGCGACGCCCTGACCGCGGTCATCAAATCGAGGTGGCAACAGGTTGCTGTCGCAATGACCGCCCGTCATTCCCAGCGACGGGCCGGACACTTTCATTCGCGGGCCAATGATTTCTCCGGCGTCGATGGCGTCTCGCAACGCGATGTCAGCATAATGCGCCGACCCGACATTACGCACGGCTGTAAATCCCGCCATCAATGTCGCCCTGGCACCGAGGACACCGTAGATTGCGGTTCGTGGCGCAGAAACTTCGAGCCGGCGATAGCCGTGGAGATTCGGGTTTGCATTCAGGTGCGTATGCGCATCGATGAGGCCTGGAAGCACTGTGTATCTGCTGAGATCGATTACTCGTGAACTAGCTTCCGGCATGAAATCTGCCACTGCATTCACGCTGACAATCCGCTCATCCTCAACCGCAATTACTCGGTCCTTTTGCAAATTTCCTGTTTCGACATCCAGCAGCGCACCAACGAGTATGTAGGTGATATCGCCTGAAGGCGCCACTGCAGCTGCGGATGGTACGGTGGCGAACGCAAGCGCTGCGGTCACCCACAGCATCCACCTACGCATACCCAGCCTGCCCTCTGGTTTCATAAACACGGCCTAATCCTTTGCCTTCTCACCTTCGAGACGCACGCCTTCAAAGTGCACGACTTTATCGCCGTAAAGTGGGTCGTAGTAAAAACCCTGCTCCACATAGTCGGGGTTGGCAACGCGCTCGCCGTCTTCTGAAATTCGATAAACGTACGGTGACATATGCAACCGCTCTCTGTGCCAGCGCCCTTTCTCTCCGGATGGAATATCGGTACCTGCGCCATAAAGCATCAGACCACCCTCTCCGACGATTTCATGCTGCGGACTCTGCTCCATATACTCGTGACTGACATTCATCAATTTATGCCCAAGCTCGTGCGCAATGATTCGATAGTTTTCGCTATCGTGTCTCGTCAATGTGATGACGCCACGCATACGTGCAGGAATGGCGCCCCCATGAATATAGGAAGGAAAGGACAATCCGCCTGTTCTGACGAGCCTGGGTGTCCAGTTGCGCCCGTTATCGTCGGTATCGAAGTAACTTGTATAGACTCCCTGCAATACCACGAGATAAACAGTCTGGGCGTTTCTCTTTTCCTCCTCGATGATTGCGTCAAATGCCTCGAGAGCCGCCATCGTAAGTGCACCGGGGTTTCTACTTGCCTCGACGTACATATTGGCGTAGCCGTCACTGGGTATTTCGTATTGCGTATCCGAAGCCACAATCGAGAAATGCTTCGGGTCGACATCCGCCGATTTGACCCAGAGCAAGTTTAGCTGGACGCCGGCCGCGCTAAATATTTCTTTGGCGTGCTGAAATTCGGCAACGACGCTGTGCAGAGGTACCGCGTCCCGGAAACTCTTGTCCAGATTTGTCGGGAAATAGATGCCGACATCGACAGTCGGTTCGCCTGGGCGAACGTCCTCGTTAATTTTGGCGACATCAACCGCACTGTTTACCTGCCAGTTCGGTCGGATCGGTTCACCGGCAACCGCTGAAACAGATAATGCCAGGAGAAATATAGCTACTGTCAGTTTATAACTCATAGTTGGCTAATCCACTGCAAACGTTAATGTTGCCCAGTTCGATTCGTAATTTACGTCCTTTTCTGACGAGGCCTCCAGGTAAATCGCCGAGACGTACCAAGTTCCTTTTTGGCTGATCAGAAACGTCGCCCGCCCCTCCTCATTCGTGCGCATT
>JAOTYS010000478.1 GCA_029861795.1 Gammaproteobacteria bacterium
ACCAGTCTACCGACGTAGTGGCGGTAGAGAACACCGCAGATGTGCATAACGTCGTCGTATGCACACTCTGTTCCTGTTATCCCTGGACACTGCTGGGACTCCCACCTCCCTGGTACAAATCATTCGCCTATCGGGCGCGTGTCGTGCGTGAACCGCGCGAGGTGTTAAAGGAGTTTGGATTAGAACTGGGTGAGGGTGTTGAGGTTCGAGTATGGGACTCAACATCAGAAGTCAGGTATCTGGTGGTACCCGAGCGCCCGGGTGGCACGGATAACATGAATGAACAACAGCTTGCCGCACTGGTGACGCGCGATTCCATGATTGGCGTGGCCAAACTGGGGATATAAATGGACGGTATACACGACATGGGAGGTATGCACGGCTTCGGCCGCGTCCCGTATGAAAAGGATAAACCCACATTCCATCACGATTGGGAGCGGCGGGTGTGGGGTCTATGCCAGGGATCTACCTACCCGGATTGGGCAAACATCGACTGCGGGCGCCATGCGCTCGAGCTCATGCCGCCCGCGATGTATTTGTCATACAGCTACTTTGAACGTTGGCTCTATGGCTTGACCACAACATTGTTGGAAGGTGGGTTGATCACGCTGGATGAGGTCAAAAGCGGAAAGGCCTCTGCGGAGTCATTGCCGCGCGCCGATGCGCCGGGTCCAGAGACCGTGGATCCATATGCGCATCCCGAATATCGCCGGGAGATCGATGCGAAGCCTCAGTTCATGATCGGGGACCGCGTGCGGACGGTGAACATTCATCCTCCTGGCCATACGCGCTTGCCACGCTACGCACGCGAAAAGGTGGGGCGCGTTCACTCGCATCACGGTGCGCATGTGTTGCCCGATGCCCACGCCCATGGGCAAGGCGAGTCTCCAACGCACCTCTATAATGTGGCCTTTTCGGCGCGGAATCTTTGGGGACCGGACGCCAATGCAACCGACAAAGTTTTCCTCGATATCTGGGAATGTCACCTTGAGTCGGCCTGAGAACGAACCGCCGTTTCAAGAACCTTGGCAAGCACAGGCCCTGGCCACCGCTTTAGGTCTTCAGGAGGCCGGTATCATTACGGTAACCGAATGGTCGGAGGCGCTGGGCGTTGCTATCAAAAACGCTCAGGCCGCAGGTGATCCCGATGCGGGCGATACGTATTACAACCACGTGCTCGAAGCACTGGAAACACTGTTGCGCGATAAAAGTCTAATCGGGGCCGACGAGCTTTCGACCCGCAAGGCAAAATGGAAGCAAGCCTATCTTACAACCCCCCATGGCCAACCCGTGGCGCTAAAGCCGACGGCCTCAAGCAAAAGTCTCTAGCACATTTGCTTGAGCTGCGTCCCAACTATCCGGACGACCCCCGCGCTCCGTTTAGAAGCCGAGGAATACCAGCGGAACTGATTGAAGACCTCATGGAGGGATTCCATTGAAAAAGTCGGTTTTCCGTTCCGCAGCTTAAAGCATTGAATCTCAATGTGCAGGAGGTAATGATGCTGCAGATCAGATATGCGGATGACCGAGGACTCGCAGACTTAGGGTGGCTCAATAGCCGCCATACTTTTTCGTTCGGACAATACTACGACACCAAATTTATGGGGTTCGGGCCATTACGCGTGATCAACGAGGACCGCGTGCAGCCCGGTAAAGGTTTCGATGCCCACGGCCACCAGGACATGGAGATTATTTCTTACGTCCTCGAAGGTACGCTGGAGCATAAGGACAGCATCGGCACAGGCTCTGTGATTCGACCCGGCGAAGTGCAGCGCATGTCGGCCGGTACCGGGATTCGTCACAGCGAGTTCAATCACTCCGACTCTGAGCTCGTGCATTTCTTGCAGATCTGGATTCTGCCCGAGCAAGAGGGCCTATCGCCGGGCTATGAGCAGAAAACATTCCCAAACGATGAGAAGCGAGGACGGCTGAGACTGGTCGGATCCCGTGACGGTCGGGACGGGTCCGTCATAATTCACCAGGACGTTGATCTCTATGCAACCTTACTCACAGATAAAGAAGAGGTAAGGCACGATTTGGAGAAAGGCCGTAAGGGTTGGGCGCAAGTCGCGACCGGCACTGTAAAAGTCAACGGTGAACAACTTCACCAAGGCGATGGCGTCGCGATTGAGGAGCTGAGCAAGATAACAATCACTGGCACCTCAAATGCCGAAGTCCTGCTGTTCGATATGGGTTAGCCGGCGCTGCCTTTGCCCTCTGAACACCTGATTTCCAAAACCTAGCTGGTTTGGACGAGCAGACGCTCAACTTCTGTTCCAACAGTTTGGGGTACCGGTGCCTTATTCCTATGCAGGAGAGACAACAATAGGCAGCACACCGCCCCAGAATCAAAAAAATTTTGGTGTAAGTCAAAGAACGATCAGGACATCCCTTATATATAAGGTGCAATGCGAAATAGTATTTGTTAACGTGTCTCGCCACCCCTTGATCACCGTGCGAGTCAGACGCAGATGCAAGCCAAAGATATAATGGAAACCATGGTGCAATCCGTGCCCCCGGAAATGTCCCTTCATGAATTCGAGGAATTTCTCTCACAAGAAGGGATTAGCGGCGCGCCAGTCAAGTCCGCGAGTGGCAGCGTCATCGGCATTGTCTCAAAAACAGATCTCGTCAATACGCTTCGTTTCAGGGAATCAGAGAAATTCAGCGTGATACTCGGGCCTGCGATTACGGTTGGCGACATTATGACCTACGACGTTGTCACTGTGACGCCGGATACCTCTGTCCGCGAGATCGCGCAGCTGATGGTTGATCAGGAAATCCACCGGGTACTGGTGGGCAGCCGCAAGAATGTTGTCGGCATTATCAGCGCCTTTGACCTGCTGGAGCTCGTGCACTAACAGGCCTCAGGATACCACTTGAAAATCTAGTCAGTATAGCTGTCTAAGCTGATTTTGACCCCCTCTCAGACTGTTAGTGATGTCGCATAATCTATATTATGTTAAATTCTGGATTCACGGCCTGAAGCCCTTACCCCGTTGTGAGTCCATCTAAAAGTCAGGACACCCAACACCTCCTTAGATCGGGGTTTGAATACCACGACAGTAACCGCCACGCACTGAGTATGGCCTAGGCTTCCTCGTTACCTTGGGTGAGATCTGCACTTACACAGTATCTCAGGACGTCGGTTTTCATGGCGCCAGTCCTTGGTTGACGATACTCAATTTAGCGTAAAACGGGCGACATATATCGCGCTATTGGTCGTACGGCAATAATGGTTGAGTGCGCCTATGGTTTCGGCGTGGTAACCGCAGGCTGGGGCGACATCTCAACCGTTTGTGCTCAAAGAGAAAACTACTCGTCGCACGACTTTCCCGTGGTATCGCGAACCCGAGGTGCTAATCTTCGCCGGGCACACTGAAGGTGGCTCATCCGGCGCACCTATGGTTAGCGGCACAGGCAACTCGACAAACTACGTAGAGGCATTGAATGAAGGATTTGTCAGATGTGCCTCGTGGCAAGATGGTCACCCGTTCAATCCCAAATGCCACTTCAATATTGGTGTGGCCGTGACGGGCAATGAAGCGTTCTAAGATGCGTTTGACCGACTGCAAGCTCATACTGCCAAATACGATAATTAGCGCCCAACTCTAAGCAGTCTTTTTTGTTATTATTTAATATGTTATGAGTTTGTTATAGAAATAACATTATATGGTTAGCAGGTGTGCTCTTGTTTGTGGTAAACCGTAGTGCAACAATGCCCTAACAGTGTGACTTTTAGGGT
>JAOTYS010000479.1 GCA_029861795.1 Gammaproteobacteria bacterium
ACTGACTACGCCTTGAAGATAACTGATGAAGTCAGGTCTCAGTTCTCGTTGCTCCAGTTCATTTTTTACTCTACCTAACGTCCAATTTTCCATTTCCTCCGGCGGAACATTATATCTTCTGGCTAAAAGGCCTTTTAAGCCGAGTTCCAAGATTTGGGCCTTGCCCATAAACATTGCGTATTGCTCCAGAGGGCTGAGTCGTTCGTATTCTTGGAGTTTTTCTTGAACCGCTGCAGCTATTTCATCTTCTGAAAGCGATTGGTCTATAGTCATAAGAAATCCTTCTCCGTGTTCATTACCTCCTAACTTATATTGTGTTGCATAAATGCGGTCATGAATTGTGGCCTATTTGCGATATAGCATTCTTGGTTGTATATTCATCAAGCACTTAGCTTTCAATATAGTTGCAGGATTGCGACATAGCATGCGCAAGGAGGCGTTCCCATGCAAAAGCCCCGATTATTCGATCAAATCCGTCAGGAAATACAGCTACGCCAATACAGTTATCGCACTGAACAAGCGTACCTCCATTGGGTGAAAAGGTACATATTGTTCCACGAAAAGAAGCATCCTCAGGACATGGGGGCTGAGGAGATCACAGGTTTCCTGTCGCACTTAGCGACACACAGGCATGTAGCACCGAGTACCCAGAATCAAGCACTCAACGCGATCTTGTTCCTTTACCGAGAGGTTCTTAATGTTGAACTGCCATGGTTGGATGAGGTCGTGCGGGCTAAAGGAACAACGCGGGTTCCGGTTGTCTTCACACGAGAGGAAGTAAGAGCGATCCTATCATCGCTATCGAATACACGCTGGTTGATGGCGAGTCTAATGTACGGAGCTGGGCTTCGCCTTTCAGAGTGTCTACGCTTGCGAGTTCAAGATATCGATTTCTCTTACAAGCAGATCGTGGTCCGTGATGGGAAAGGAAAAAAGGACCGTGTCACGATGTTACCCGCGACGCTCATCCCCCAACTCCGTCGTCAGCTCGAGTACTCTAGATCGTTGTTTGAAGAAGACCGACGCAATGGCGGCAATGGTGTGTCGCTTCCTTTCGCACTGGCACGGAAATATCCGCAAGCCGCAACGGAATGGCGCTGGCAGTACATGTTCCCTTCTAAAAAGTGGGCTCTGGATCCGCGATCTGGAAAGTGGCTACGTCATCACCAACATCAAAGCTCTATACAGCGTGCCATCAAGCAGGCCATCAACTCTGCTGGGATCGCGAAAAAAGGTGGTTGTCACACCTTGCGACACTCGTTTGCTACGCACCTGCTCGAGGGTGGTTATGACATCAGAACGGTACAGGAATTACTTGGTCACAGCGATGTGAAGACCACTATGATTTACACCCATGTCCTCAACAAAGGTGGAAAAGGAGTTCGCAGTCCGTTGGATACATAGGAAGACAGTTCGCGGCCTACTTGATGGCGTGCATATACTTTGACAGCGCCTTGATCTGTTGTTCCGACAGCAGGAACGCGATACGTGTCATAACATCGCCATCGTTAGAACGCTGACCGGATTTAAATGCTAGTAGCTGTGCCTCCAAATACTGGGTACTCTGCCCTGCCACCCGCGGGAAACGCGGTGGAATACCGTGCCCGGCGGGACCATGGCAAGCGATGCACGCTGCGATGCCGAGCTTCATGTCGCCGCCACGGTACAGCTTTTCGCCAGTCTCGAGTTCATCTGAGGTCAGCTCTTCCTCACTCACGTTACCGTATATCGGAGTAAGACTCGAATAGTATGCATCAAGATCTTGCATATCTTGTTCGCTCAGGGCAGCGACCATGCCGGCCATGATGGGATTGTTACGTTTCTCGCCGCTTTTGTAGTCCGCTAATTGCTTGGCGATGTGGCCCGGCACCTGCCCTGCCAGGTTGGGAAACTCCGGACCGATACCCTTACCGTCTGCTCCGTGGCACGCCACACAAGTCACCGACTTGGCTTTACCGGCCTCTACGTCCCCGGCGCCCAAGGCCGTTTCATGCCTGCCCAACAGCAAGACCACCAACCCCGCGGCAATCACGAGATAATTGTTCTTCATTTAAGACTCCCTAGCCTTCTAAAGCCGCCGTTGTTACTTCCGACTGCCACCAGCTACAGTGCGAATCAGCCCACGCGGACAGGATACAAAGGCGCGATTCTACCGTCTCTTGCCCGCTACAGTGAAATCGGCAAGAGTGGCGCTCGGATATCTCAGAATTTGCAAGATAGTATAGAAGCGTGTCACGGTCATGACTCCTGCATTGCGACGATCAAGTTGAGCAAACACGCACGATAATGGCTTCTGCGCTCTCCCGGGCCGAATTCAGCATCGCCGCCCACAAGCCGTCCCAGTGGCCCGCCGACAGTGGGCTAGAGGTGGCCTTCGCCGGCCGTTCCAACGTGGGTAAGTCCAGCGCGCTAAATGCCATCGCCGCGCGCCGCGCGTTGGCGCGCACCAGCAAGGCCCCGGGGCGCACCCAACAGATTGTGTTTTACGCAGTGGACGAGCGCCGGTATTTGGTGGACCTTCCAGGATACGGATATGCCAAAGTCCCAGCGCCACTCAAGCGACATTGGGAGCAGACCATCGAGCGCTACTTGACCACACGTAGCTCACTGCGCGGGTTGATCCTGCTCATGGACGCCCGCCGCCCCTTGACCTCCCTAGATACCCAGATGTTGCAGTGGTGCGAGCACGCCGATATGCCGATCCATATTCTGCTGACCAAATCTGACAAACTTAGGCGCGGTCAAGCTTCGTCGGCATTACAAAAAGTGCGCAGCCAACTGTCCACCCGCTCTAGCGCATCGTCGGTGCAATTATTCTCGGCGCGTCTCAATGTGGGGATCGATGAGGCACGGTCGGTCGTTTCAAGCTGGCTCGACATGGGTTCGAGGCCCCAAAAAAAACCCCGGAATAAGGGGAAGGTCTCTCCGGGGCTTTAAAACTTTGACTCCGAAAGCATCAGAGCCACCGCTCAGGGAGGAGGAGCGGATAGAACAACAGATCTCTGCCGTCCTACATTAAATATGACCAAGACATAGTGCGACAAGTTCCACGCCACAGTTATAGAAAAAAGGGGCGGCTCTATTTTTTTATATGTGGTTTAGATTCGCCAATTCAGCGAAACAAATCCGTCCGCTTTTCCGCTCACCCTGCTCGGTACTGGCTGAAGTGTATTCTCGGCCCGATCGGTGCCAGTTGATGGCAGCTAGGAGTCCGCCGACGGGATACCCATTCGCTTATCATACGCGCGCAAGCGCGTATCAAAGAAAAACCAACTAGTCTCGGAATCCTCTCTGGACTCCCGTTTCGGCAATAGCTCGGTAATTGCTCCTGCATTACCCTACTACGATACATCCATGTATCTATCCCTGCATTGCTCTCGGTCATCGCTCCCGGCGCGACTCTAGCTCCTCCATCCATGGAGTCGTACCTCCTGCTTACCCCCTCAAGGGGGTACCGAGGTCCCTGCAGTCGTTCACGGGAGTGACAGGCTTAAACATCGTCATACCCGCGAAGTCTGTCCCCCTGAAAACGGGGAGCGGGAGAAAAGTCATTGCCGCGAAGCGGGAATCTAGTCAGTGTGAACTTTCTGGGTCCCCGCGCACACGGCTATGACCGCTGATGTGCACTGTAGATTAACCGCTCCAACCAAGGATCATCACATCGCGGGTGTCCGGTAACTGGCTGTCCCGTATTAGACATGTTACCCCGCGACACCTCAGGATGGAACGTTCGCCTA
>JAOTYS010000480.1 GCA_029861795.1 Gammaproteobacteria bacterium
TATCTGTGCCGTAAACGCTTGGCTGGGTCAGGACAAGACGATCAATGCCGAATGCGGCATGCATCTCCAGCAAAGTATCAACGTGTGATTCCACGGGTGTGTAGCCGCGGCGCGGAGACAACGGGTACTCATCTTGCGGGCCGAACACATGAGCATGTGTGTCCACCGACCCGGCAGGTAGTTTGATCCTCGGTCGTTTTAGCTGTGCGTCTGGCGGTGGACAAACAGGAATGTCAGTGTTGATTTGCTGTACCTCGTTGCCCAAGCCGTATCAGTTGACAAGAAACCTGCTGGTTGATTCTGTGTCGCAGTCGCTGTGCAGCATCTTGAGGTGGGGCGAGTAGATTAACTGTCTGCTATGTACCATGGGTTCCGAAAGATACTCCGGATCATCCAATGTGAACTCAGCATCGATGTGGGTACCATCTTCGCTCAACCTGTAGCGCTCCACCACATGCTTCTGCCCACCGGACGGCACTCCAATCTGGTACGGAGAGCGGTGGTCTGCAAAATTCGCCGTTTCAATAATCAACGTATCGCCATCCCATCGACCAATTGAATGGCCGCTAGCGAAACGCTCGTCCGGGTCGGGATGCGGCCTGCCATCCATATAGACTGTCCTGACTTCGTTATACCTCTCGCCTCTCAGGACAATGACCTCACTCTGGCGGGTGAGATCAATTTCCATCAGGTACAGCGTAGTCGAAACCAACGCCGACGGCGTCGGCCGGCCGACACAGGTCGCGTCAGGATTTTCGGCGGAAAGCGCGCTGAATGCCTGTTGGGCCGCTTTACCTTTATCGTTCAACTTGAGTAATGCTCGAAACAGGCCATCGAATCCGCCCGGATAGGATTGCAATGTCGAGCGGTCAGTCAGCCAGTTGCCCGCCAAAGTTGTGGTGCCCGGTGTGACCTCGGGAGTCTTCGCCGCTGCCGCCAGAGCGAGACCGCCTGCCTTTTCAACAGAGTGCAAAATACCGTAGTTACGCCCATCCTCGGCGGGGTTTGCCCGCACAGCGACATGATCGCCAGGAGACAGCGTATCGCGCGTCCAACCCCTCCGCGACAGTATGTTGACAGACGACATTTGCAGCTCCCAGGTAATCGGGGCCCTACCGTCCTGCTCGACCTCGACAACAGCGTAGACGTGCGGATTCTTCCAGGCGAACTCTCTGACGACACCCTCAAAAGCCACTACCGACTCCATGTCCACCCCGGCATCGCTATGGTGAGCAAACACGGGTAAAGACAAAGCTGCGGCAGTCACCAGCGCAACAATATACTTGCCAATAGACACTGACTCCTCTGCGCGCCTTGCTGAAAATGCGGAGCTTCCTGGTCGACGATAATGCTCAGATGCAATCATACGGTTGCACGAAAGAATCGGGCACATAACCCCACCATTTTGCGTTCACAGTGGGAAGATTATCAGATTCGGGATTGATGACTATCTGACTGTAGTTAAGCCGACCGTGATCGGGACTTAACGTAAACGACTCATGCATCTGTACTGGCGAGTTACTACCCTTGAATGTTGTGATAACCACAAGCGTATCGCCGACCCAGCGGCCGGTTGAGTAACCCAGATTGTTCTTAACGGTTCCTGGATCATTGTGATCTGCAACCAGTTGAACCGGGCGAATCGTGTCATATTCTTCTGCATGAATAATGACTGTGTCGCCCTTGTCGATCAACCGGATTGGGTATGGTGCGCCCATCTGGGTCCATAGATCCTTGCTGACACATTCACCTGCCCCTCTCTGCTCGCCATAATCGATCGAATACTCTCCGTCAGGGTGCCTGATGGCCATGTGGCTCCCCTTGGCACCGTATATAGTCGACCAGACAGCGAAAACTGACGTAGGTCGTTTGGCAAAGTCCTCTTCAACCACGCGCCCGTGGAGTGCATCTGTATTACCAATGCGCTCCGCATCGGGCCAGCGCGGTTCGGCTGTGCGCAGAAACACAATTTCACGACCGCCGGGTAAAAGCAGGTGATTCATGAACAGGTCATCGTCACGGGAACGGTTCGGGTAGCCGGCGACCCGGACTTTGGTGCCAACGGTGAGCAACTCTTTTGTCACACCCATACGCGCGAGGGAAGCTACCGAGTTACTCTCGGTGGTGTACACCTTTTCATTAGCCGTGCCCGCATCAACCGTAAAGCTCATTCGGACGTGAGGATTTCTCCACGTGATTGAGCTGACCACAGCTTCTATTTCTATGTCACCTTTAACATCATAGAATGCAGCCCAGTTGTGGTGCGCAATCGCTGGAGTTGCCAGCAGTATGCTTAGTCCCAGGCCCAGAAAAAGTTGTTTCACGCTATTAGTCCTCTGCTCTAGTGAAACAAGCCGTCAAGGCCGTGGGGTACGCGCCAACGCGGGCTATTGCCCTCCTCGGGCCCGGGCACCGCGAACTTCAGATAACCAAAATACGTCAGGATCATTCTCAGGCTGGGGCTCGGGAGTTTGTCGCGAGCATGCATAAAGCGTGTGTTGTCGAGCATGACGACATCATTTTGCTGCCAGGGAACAGGTTGTCGCAGTGAATCCGAGATTTTCACGAGCTCTGCAACCAATGCGTCCGGAATTTCGCTGCCATCTTCGAACACCGGAAAATCCTTGTTATGCAGATACTCTCTCGCAAAAATCAGGAAATTCGAAAATGCTGGCTCATCGGAGAACATCGGTTTGTGTAGCGCAGGTCTGTAAAAAGTCTGGTATGGGGTTTGATCGACGAGTTCGAATGAATAGGGGCAGTCGGCCGGCGGGTTGTTCAACAATTCAACCGATGGCTGATGCGACCGTAACCAGAATTTCGCCGCGGGAAGTTGAGAGACCTGCGTATATTTGAATTGCCGGTTTTCCAAAGCCGTCCTTAGCTGCGGAGACATGTGCCTGACGATCTCAATACCATCGCACATGTAAGTTTCCCCTTCCTGTTCCGCCGGAGTGGCACAGGCAAACCAGCAGACATCCGGCTTCCACGGTGTTCTCGATAGTTCAGCGTGCATCGGGAAAGCCTCATCCCCCAGATTGACGCTTTGTATGTTGGTGGCTTCGTCGATAATTTCCCGGCCGGGGCTTTCGTTGAACGCCGCATGCGTGCAAAAAGCCTGAGTCAGCTCTGCAAATATCTCGACCTCGAAGTCGAAACCACGAAACAACAACGCGCCGTGCTCTTTGTACAAGCTTTCGACCCACTGACGGTCAATATCCAACAGGCCTTCGTGATCGCTATCCGGAACGATCGTCACATAGTAACGATCGCTATTCTCGTTAACTAACTTCGCCACATTCAACCCGTTGATTTTAAAGATGTTGCCGGTTCTGGCTGTATAATAATTATGAAGGTTGGCTATTTTTTGTCAATATATCAATAACTTAATCATCTCGGTCCGGGCATCCACAGAAGAATGGTACAAATAAAACGCAACCCCAATGTTGAACGGGAAGGATTGCTGACCAGCCACAAATATTTTTTCTGGGGCTATCAGGGCTCGGAAGCCTTCTTCGTGAACATGAACAGAAACTTGTTTTACAAATCGAGTTTCTGCGATCACCGCATCTTTCCTGTCAACCAGGAAGTGATTCGCATGCCGCTGGCGCAATTACTGGAAAAGTTCGAAGAGCAGGAATTTCCCGTCCCCAAGTTATCCTACATTTTTCACATGGCGCATGGCGGGTCTACACTGCTATCCAGAGCCCTGGATATCAAGGAAGCCGCCTTTGTT
>JAOTYS010000078.1 GCA_029861795.1 Gammaproteobacteria bacterium
CAACCACTTATCCCCCACCGTGGAAGCTTCTATCAGGTTGTCGGTGATAACCAGGCTCTGAGGGAAGCTAACTTCAGGCAGAAATCTTGAATTTTGTCGTTCACGTCGCATCCGCTCGACATGTTCGCGCTGACGCGCCCACAACAACACATCATATCCGTTTCTCGCCAACACCACCGCCAGCGCGGTACCCCAAGAACCAGCACCAAAAACTACTATGGATTGATTGTTAGCCCCAGCACTCACCGTGGTCGACAGGCCTAACCCGTGGATATCTGTTGTGGTTTACGCATCGACCAACTCCAAAAAATGTTCCCCCCTTTGGTCGGGCGCGACTGCGGTTCAACTAGCCTTTTTCTTGTCCTTATTGTCATTCGTCGAAGGGTCCTCCGAAGATTCCGTTGCAGCGGATTCGCGTCTTCGATAGAGGAGCTCGAAGTTGACTGGGTTAATCAGTAATTGGGGGAAGCCGCCTTTTGCAGCCAGATCTGATATCGCCTCCCGTGCAAAGGGCAGTAGGATATTCGGGCACGCTACTTCACGAGCCAAGCGCTGATCCGAGTCGCCCACACCTGCAACTTCGAAGATGCCGGCCTGTTGGACTTCGACTAGGAACATTGTGTCCTCTTGATGTTTCGCCGTAACCGTGACGATCAAAACGACTTCGTCCAACCCCTGATCGGCGTCCAATGCCCGGTGTGTGATCCTCAGTTGAACATCAATCTCAGGAGAAATTTGGCCTTGACTAAAAACCTGAGGTGTCTGCGGTGATTCAAATGATACGTCCTTAAGATAGATCTTCTTGATGTCGAACTTTACATTTTGTTTTGCTGGTTTCTTAGGCATGCACTTGTTCCCGTTCTTCGGGTTGGAGATCCGGGCGATGAATAGCGAACTTCCGCGCGAAACTGCCCGCTATCACTATTTCTCTACAGGAAGATTCTCTTTTTCCCAGGAGGCGAAGCCGCCCGATAGCGTATACAGCGACTCAAAGCCTTCTTTGCGTAGAATGGATGCTGCGCGTGCCGCACGATTGCCGGCACGACAGGCCACAACGATCGGCTTGCTTTTATGTTTGCGTAGTTTGTTAATGCCGTCAGAGAAACTATCCAGTGGAATATTAATCGCATTCGGCACATGTCCTTTCTTGTAGTCGTTTACATCGGAAATGTCGACCACTATTGCCGACTCGTGATTGATCAAACGCGGCAACTCAGTGGCGGAGACCACACTTACGCCGGATGCTCGTCGACGAATCGGGTCTAACACGATCAGAGCCACTACCACAATCAAGGCGAGGAACAGGTACCAATTCTTGGTTACAAACTCTACGTCCATATTCTGCTGCCGAACATTATAAGAATTTGGCAGAGTAACCGTTCCCGAGTGTATCGGCAATATGCGTGCGCAGTGGTGCCGTTGCCAGTACCTGAGCGGCTAGCAAGAACAGAATGCTTTACGCATCGCGACCATCAGATGGAGGATCTGCTTGTCCCCAATGCGATAGAAAACTTTGTTGGCGTGCTTTCGCGTGGTTAGGATGCCCTTTTCTCGAAGTATCGAAAGGTGCTGCGAGATGTTGCTCTGAGATGTCCCCACCTTCTCTACAAGATCTTGCACATTTGCCTCTGTCGCACCGCCAAGGATACAGAGAATCTTGAGACGCAGCGGGTGAGCCATCGCCTTCAATGATCTGGACGCGCGGTCGATCTCTTCTTCGTTAGCGAGGAGACGACGTACGGTCTCTACCGTCATACCTAATCGACTCAGCCCTCTTTCGGCAACTCGAAAGATAACTTTGCACTGATCTATCGGCAATGCAGAATAAGCAAGTCCGCATTAACGTAACATTATTATACACTAATATAGTAATACCGCGAGCGAGAGCCTATCCACTTCGGCTGACAGATGCATCAGCAGAAGCAATGTGTTTGGATGGCAGTATCGGCAAGCGAAGATACAGTGCCGTTGGGGTCCATAACGACCTCCCACTTCAGTACTGAAGAATGACTTGACATCAAGCAGCATTAAAACACAGTGGCCACTGGCCGTGAGATGGCGCATAGCTGTGCTGCAGCTTGTGCTTTGCTTGCTGGGCAGCGTTGATGCACTTGCAGAGGAATCGCTTACCACCAGGCAAGCCGAACTCACCGAGCTGCAATCTAAGATAAAACAGCTGACAGCCGAGCTGGAATCGACCCGCACAAAGCGCAGCCACGAGCAAGAGGCACTAAGCAAGATCGAGCGGGAAATCTCAGAAATCAACAAAAGACTCTCGCACACCGAAAAGGAATTGAGTCAAAAATCCGCTCAACTTGAAGAGTTGCAACAGAGTCACTCCGAAGAGCAAACAAAGCTGCGAGCGCAGCGTGACTCGTTTGGTAACTTAGTTCGGGCTACGTACCTAATGGGAAAGCACGAATACTTAAAAATGCTCCTCAATCAGGAAGATCCATCTAAGCTGGGACGCGCCATTGTCTATTATCGATATCTCGCCCGAGCCCGGGCTTCCAATATCGAGGAGATCACGGGCACCCTAAAGACCTTGAAACAGTTAGAGGGAACGATTCAAACGAACACCCAGGATCTTAAATCCTTGCGCGAGATCCAGGTGAATGACAAAAGAAAGCTGGACGATGGCCGAGCCGAGCGCAGCCAAATCCTAGTAAAACTGGATCAACGCCTGGCTGGTCAAACTGAGAAAATTGCCAGTTTGCGCGAGAATGAAGAACAATTGCGCCAGCTGGTCGCGAAACTAAGGATATATCTAGACGGTCTTACTACCCAGATACCCGACGGCGTGCGCTTTGCGGACATGCGCGGAAAGCTGCGATTGCCCTCCAAGGGCAAAATCACGGCACGCTTCGGCCAAGCCAGGTCCTCTGGGGGGCCCAAATGGGATGGGATCTATCTGGCGGCGCCGGAAGGACGCCCAGTTCGTGCAATATTTCCAGGTCGAGTAATCTTCGCCGACTGGTTCCGCGGATTTGGGTTATTATTGATCCTGGATCATGGAGACGGATATATGACTTTATATAGTCACAACAAGACACTATATAAGGCACTTGGCGATAGCGTGGACGTGGACGAGGTTATTGGCGAAGTCGGCTCCAGTGGCGGGCTTCGTGAATCGGGATTGTATTTTGAGCTTCGCCATAACGGTCAGCCCCGCGATCCGCTGTTATGGTGCAAGCGAAACTAGCAGCGCCGAAGGATAGAGTCCCGATGGACCTGTCCGTTATATCAACGAGCGGCAGTGCCGCTTGTGGAGGGAAGAGATGAATCTAGTCACCCGTTATGCCGTAGTACTCATGCTCGGCATATTTGTCGGCGTCGGTCTGACACTGGAACGCGCAGTTCAAGCAGAACGTCAGGACAACCTGCAACCTCTACCGCTGGAAGATTTACGTGTATTTACGGAGATTTTTGGAAAAATCAAAAGCGATTATGTAGAGCCAGTGGAAGACAAGAGTCTTCTGAATGACGCCATAGATGGCATGTTGGGTGGGCTCGACCCACACTCGGCTTACCTCAGTCCAGAATCCTTCAAAGAGGTGCGTATTGGCACAGAGGGCCAATTCGGCGGCCTTGGCATAGAGGTAACCATGGAAAATGGCTTCGTCAAAGTGGTGGCGCCCATCGACGACACGCCGGCCTACAAAGCTGGACTGCAATCAGGGGACTTGATCATCCGTCTGGACGACCAGCAGGTCAAAGGTATGACCCTGAACGATGCCGTCAAGCTCATGCGTGGCGAACCGGGCACCGAGATAAAGCTCACCGTGGTCCGGGAAGGTCAAGCGAAACCGCTTGAGATCGTCGTCGAACGCGCCGTGATCAAAGTCACTAGTGTGAAGAGTCGTGTGCTTGAACCGGGCTACGCCTATGTCCGTATCACCCAATTTCAGGGGGGCACCGCCGAGTCCCTAAGGAGGGTCATTGGTGACCTCAAAAAGGAATCTGGTGGGTCTTTAAAGGGTCTGGTTCTAGACTTGCGTAACAATCCCGGAGGGACGTTGAACGGTGCGGTGGCGGTGAGTGATGCTTTCCTAACGGACGGCATAATTGTTTACACCAAAGGCCGCTCGGTAGACTCGGAGCTGCGTTTTACTGCGACCCCGTCAGATTATCTGGATGGCGCACCAATTGTTGTGCTGGTTAACGGTGGATCTGCATCTGCCTCGGAGATCGTTGCTGGAGCGCTTCAAGACCACAAACGCGCGATCATCATGGGGACCAAAACTTTTGGTAAGGGTTCGGTACAGACCATCTTACCAATGAACAACGGGGCGGCATTGAAGATCACGACAGCACGATACTACACGCCTAACGACCGTTCGATTCAGGCTACTGGAATTGAACCGGATGTAGAGGTCGAAAATTTAACGCTGGCCAAAAACGACGATGGCGGCGAAACACTGCGGGAGGCAGACCTCTCGGGACATCTCACTAATGACTCTGGAGATGACTCTGGCGACGAGCAGGCCGAGGATTCAACAAAAAGTTTGATCGACGATGACTTTCAACTGCGCGAGGCGCTGAATCTGTTAAAAGGCGTGAACATCGTCAGGGCACAGCGAAATTGATTTGGAACGATCTCGCGACCCGAACACAGCAGACTTAATCCCAACGATCATCGCGAACTTGAACCATGTCCCCGTCGATCCTGACGGGGAATACATCTACGGGTTCGTAAGCGGGGGGCTCCAATACTTCGCCTGTGCGAAGGCAGAACCTAGCGCCGTGTCGGGGGCACTCAATAACGTCGTGGTAAACCGCACCGCCGGTTAACTCACCCCCGTCGTGGGTGCAAACGTCCTCGATGGCAAAGTACTCACCGTCAACGTTAAACACCGCCACCATCACATCATCGACATCCACCACTTTCCATGTACCCGGGGTCAACTCTTCTTTATGGGTCACGTCAATCCAGTCAGTCATACCGACGTACTTATATCAGACCCAGTTGAACTTTCGCCGCCTCTGTGAGCTGATCCGAAGTCCACGGAGGGTCCCACACCAACTCGACCATCGCGTCGCTGATTCCTGGCACACATTTCACTGCGCATTCAACCGTACCGGGAAAGGTTTGTGCAACCGGACAGCCCGGACTCGTCAATGTCATCTTGATCTTGGCTACTCCAGACTGATCAATGTCTATTTCGTAGATCAAACCCAGGTCATAAATATTTACAGGGATCTCCGGATCATACACCCCCTTAAGCGCCTGAATGACTTGTTCCTCCAGAATATTCTGTTGAAGACTCTTGCCTTTGGACTCACCCACTAGTGCTTCTTCACTCATCTGCGAACATCCTCTGAACTTCAATAGCGAAACTAGGCGTGCTGTCCCGACATCCGACTCATCAAGCGAATACCTTTTTCACTTCCTCGATGCCATGAAATAGGACATCAAGATCTTCCCGAGTGTTGTATAACGCCAACGACGCACGTGCGGTCGCTGCAACCCCGTAGCGCTTCATCACCGGCATAGCACAATGATGCCCAGTGCGGATAGCTATACCCTGATGATCTAGTATAGTCCCCACATCATGAGCATGAATATCGTCTAATACGAATGTCAATATGCTCGCCTTGTGTCGAGCAGTGCCAATGAGACGCAACCCTTCAACTTGCTGTGCAAGACCGGTGCCATATTCAAGTAGGTCACGCTCGTAGACCTCAATGTTGTGCAGTCCAATCTGATCAACATACTCCAGGGCCGCGCCCAACCCCGCTGCACCAGCAATATGCGGCGTACCCGCTTCAAACTTGTGCGGAAGATCGTTATACACAGTGTTCTCAAAGGTGACCTCTCGTATCATTTCGCCACCTCCCTGATAGGGAGGCATGACATCGAGCAACTTCGCCTTGCCATACAGCACACCGATACCGGTAGGTCCAAACACCTTGTGGGCTGAGAAGGCATAGAAATCACAATCCAACCGCTGCATGTCCACCGCAAGATGCGGCACGGCTTGCGCCCCGTCCACCACCACCACCGCACCCACAGCATGCGCTTGAACAACCATATCGCGGACCGGATTAATGGTGCCGAGGGCGTTAGAAACATGGGTGATCGCAACAATTCGGGTGCGTGGGCCCAATAGCTTACCGTACTGCTCGAGTTCCAGTTCACCGTCGTCATTTATAGGCACGACCTTTAGCACGGCGCCAGTCTGCTCGCACAACATCTGCCACGGGACGATGTTAGAGTGATGCTCCATATAGGTGATCAGAATTTCGTCCCCCGCTCGCACATTTGCACGCCCATAACTCTGGGCAACAAGATTGATCGCTTCGGTGGTTCCGCGAACGAAAACGATCTCTTCGGTACTCAGTGCATTAATGAAGGAACACACTTTTGCACGCGCGCCTTCATAGATATCCGTGGCCCGCTCACTCAATGTATGAACACCGCGATGCACATTGGCATGACTCGTACGATAGTAGTGATCCACCGCAGCGATCACTGCGTTAGGTTTCTGAGCGCTTGCGCCACTATCCAGATAGACCAAGGGCTTCCCGTGGATTTGTTGATTCAGGATAGGGAAGTCCGCGCGAATTTTCTCGACGTCAAAGCCCGTAGATTCGGCTTTCACTTCACTGTCCAGCGGATTCACAGCAATATTCATGACGGATTCTCCAAGTGCCGCCCGTCCAGTAAACGGGAGGTCAATTTCTTTTCCAACTCAACGCGAATCGGTGCGACGCTTACTCGCTCCAACACGTCATTGGCGAAGGCATAAGTCAAGATGCTACGCGCCGCATTCTCCTCTACACCCCGAGAGCGCAGATAAAACATCGCGTCCGCATCAAGTTGACCCACTGTTGCACCGTGGGCGCACTTAACGTCGTCTGCATAGATTTCGAGCTGCGGTTTGGTGTCCACCTCTGCATCGCGAGACAGCAAGAGGTTTTTGTTCTCCTGTTGCGCATCAGTGTGCTGTGCATCGGCGTGTACTACGATCCGCCCATGAAATACTGCGCGTGCTCTACCGTCCAGTATGCCCTTGTAAAACTCGCGGCTGGTGCAGTTCGGCTTGCTGTGATCGATGTGAGTATAGTTATCCAGGTGCTGACGCCCTGTACCGAGATACAGGCCGTTTAGATTGCATTCCACTCCCTCGTCAGCCAAATCAGCGTATAGCGCGTTACGCACCAATGATCCGCCAATCGCTATGTTATGCGAGGTAAAGCGACTGCTACGCTCTTGACGCAGATACAATCCACCAACATGAAAAGCGTTAATGTCTTCCTGCTGCAGCTTGTAATGCTCAACCGTCGAATCTGCTGCGCAAAATAATTCCGTCATCGAATTGGTAAGGTAGCGAGCGCCGCCCGCCGCGACATAACGCTCGATGATAATCGACTGGCTACCGGCGCCTGCGATAATCAGGTTGCGGGGTAGGTTCATAAGATCTTCCCCATCGCTTGACGATACACACAAGATCTCCACCGGCCGCTCCAACACACAATCCGAATCGATTCGGATGTATGCGCCGTCGGTTAAGAATGCTGAATTGAGTGCATCGAAGCCGTGTGAATTTTCTGGGGCACAGCGACCCAGATAAGGCTCCACTGCCGCTGCATCGCGCTCAAGTGCCGAAGCGAGGCTGCCGACGAACAAACCTTCAGGGAGCCCGCTCAAATCGCAAAGCGCTTGGGAAAAGTGACCGTTAACAAAGACCAAACGGTGGCTATTGAGTCCTGGCAACGCAAAGCGCCGGGTGTCGTCCAGGCTAAGTCCGTCACGTTGTGGCGTCGCAGGGGTAAACCGATGCTTGGTGATCGGTCTAACGTTGGTGTACTTCCACGCCTCGTCCCTCGTGGTGGGGAATCCCGCAGTCTGAAGACGGGACAAGCCTTGCTCGCGCATCTGGCGAACCCACGCCACCGACTGGCCCGCTAAGTTCTGAGCGAGGTTCTGATGGGCGGTCACATAAGCCTCAGTAACCTGATTCATGCTCCGTCTATCCCGTTATCATTGGTGTGGACTCGCTGGGTCCTTGCTCTATCCAGCTGTAACCTTGGGACTCTAACTCCAGCGCTAAGGACTTATCGCCGGACTTTACGATGCGGCCGTTCGCCAGCACATGAACCTGGTCCGGCACGATATAGTCGAGCAACCGCTGGTAGTGTGTCACTACCACCATAGCGCGCTCCGGACTACGCAGGGTGTTGACCACATCGGCGACGATCTTCAGCGCGTCGATATCTAGCCCTGAGTCAGTCTCGTCCAACACCGCTAAACGTGGCTCTAGTACCAGCATCTGCAAAATTTCGTTGCGCTTTTTCTCGCCACCTGAAAATCCCTCGTTAACAGATCGATATAGAAAGTCGTCTTTCATCTGTACCAGCTTCAGTTTCTGTTTGACCAGCGTCAGAAAATCAACGGCATCAATTTCCTCCAACCCCTGGTGCCTGCGAGCGGCATTTAGCGCCGCCTTAAGCAGGTAAATGTTGCTCACTCCGGGAATTTCCACTGGGTACTGAAACGCCATGAAGATTCCCTCACGGGCGCGTTGTTCAGGTTCCAATTCCAACAAGTTATTGCCCCGGTATAGGACTTCACCGGCCGTGACCACGTAGCCTTCGCGACCCGCCAGCACATTTGCCAAAGTACTCTTACCAGAACCGTTGGGGCCCATGATGGCATGGACTTCACCGGCCTTAACTTCCATGTCGATTCCGTTGAGAATCGGCTTGTCGTTGACACTGACTTGCAAGTTACTGATCCTAAGCATTACCTCTTAGACCTTCTGATGATGTGCAAACACGCGCTTTGCCTGCTGCGATTGGCGGTAACCATGCAAGTGATACGGCCAGCAAATTCTTACGCAGGGAAACGAACAACACCTAATTACCCAACCGCACCCTCTAGGCTGATGCCAAGCAGTTTCTGCGCCTCCACGGCGAACTCCATCGGCAGTTCCTTAAATACCTGCTTACAAAACCCGTTGACTATCATGGAGACCGCATCCTCCACAGACAGTCCTCGTTGCTTACAGTAAAACAGTTGATCTTCTCCGATCTTGGAGGTGGTGGCCTCGTGCTCCACCTGGGCGGAAGGATTCTTTACTTCGATATACGGAAAGGTATGGGCTCCGCAACGATCCCCTAACAACAGTGAATCGCATTGCGTGTAGTTACGTGAATTGTCCGCGCCCTTCAGGACTTTGACTAGGCCGCGATATGCATTCTGTCCCCGACCAGCAGAGATTCCCTTGGAGATGATGGTGCTGCGTGAATTGCGCCCGATGTGGACCATCTTGGTGCCGGTATCAGCCTGCTGCAGATTGTTGGTCAATGCTACCGAATAGAATTCCCCAATGGAATTGTCGCCCTCGAGGAGAACGCTAGGATACTTCCACGTAATGGCGGATCCGGTTTCCACCTGGGTCCAAGAAATCTTCGCGTTGTCACCACGACACGCACCGCGTTTCGTCACAAAATTGTAAATGCCACCTCGCCCCTGCTCATCCCCAGGGTACCAGTTCTGCACCGTCGAATATTTTATCTGTGCATCCTTCAGCGCAATCAATTCCACCACCGCGGCATGAAGCTGATTCTCATCACGCATCGGCGCGGTACAGCCTTCGAGATAACTCACATAGCTGCCCTCTTCAGCGATGATCAGGGTGCGCTCGAACTGTCCCGTATTAGACGCATTTATACGAAAGTAGGTAGAAAGCTCCATCGGGCAGCGCACGCCCTTAGGTATGTATACGAATGAACCATCGCTGAACACCGCGGAGTTGAGTGCGGCGTAGTAGTTATCACCACTGGGTACTACAGTACCGAGATACTGCTGTACCAGATCTGGATGATTCATTGCTGCTTCTGAAAAAGAGCCAAAGATCACCCCCGCCTTTGCCAAGGTCTCCTTGAACGTCGTCGCCACCGATACACTGTCAAACACTGCATCCACCGCAACGCCCGCGAGAGCTTTCTGCTCTTCCAAAGGAATGCCCAGCTTTTCGTATGTCTCGATGAGTTTTGGGTCTACCTCGTCCAGACTCTTAGGCCCGTCTTTGTTGCTCTTCGGCGCTGAGTAATAGCTGATCGCCTGAAAATCGATAGGCGGATAATGGACATGAGCCCACTTAGGCGGATCCAACGTCAACCAATGCCGATAGGCACCGAGCCGCCATTCAAGCATGAACTCAGGCTCGCCTTTTTTCTTCGATATTTCCCGAATAACTTCTTCACTGAGCCCTGGAGGAAGGGTATCCGCATCGATATCAGTGACGAAACCGTCCTTGTAATCGCGCTGTATCAGTGCATTAAGATCGTGGGCCGCCGTGCTCATATATCTGATCCTTTGCGTTCGGTTTTTTCCGTATCAAGAGACTCTTATAGCGTGGGGAAAGTCCTCGGACCGTGATTCGCCCCGCTGCGATGAATGCGCACGCACCGCGGGCCGCTTTACCAGCTCTCCAAGGGTGATGCCGTCGAGAAATTCATACAAACGGTCGCTCAGCTCACTCCATAAGTCATGGGTCAGACAGCGTTTACCCTGCTGACAATTCTCCTTGCCATGGCATCGGGTGACGTCCAGCTTCTCGTCTGAGGCTATGATGATCTGCGCCACCGAGATTTCCTCCGCTGGGCGTGTTAGCCGATAACCACCCCCCGGTCCACGTGAGCCCTGCACTAACCCGTGGGTTCGCAGCCTTGCGAACAACTGCTCCAGATAAGACAGCGAGATGGACTGGTGCGTGGCGATATCCGCCAAGGACACCGGATCCCCTTGATCGCGCAAGGCGAGATCAATCATCGCGGTCACCGCATAGCGACCCTTAGTAGTTAATCTCATTGCTACTCCCGAGCTATTTCCCACTAATTTACTTAGGAATTAGCATATTAAAACCCACCAAATTAGTCAAGTATTTGATGTATTGGAGAAACGCTAAAGATCAGCGGTTTTGGGGCCAGGCGAGTAACACCATCACCGCTCCCGCCGCGCCAAGCAACCAACTCACCATCGGCGCGTCGAACACCATGGTCTTGGCGTATCCATCCAGCGCCGCAAACACGGCGGCGCTGATGATGAGCGCGCTACCCACCATGCCTGCGTAAAGCCTGCGGTGATTTGCTGCGGATTGGCGTTGCAAGCGCCGTAACTCCTTTGATGTCAACTCCAGCTTAAACTCCCCATCCCGGGCCTTTCTCAGGAAGTTGTGGATCAAGCTAGGCAACTCCGGGACTATCGGTCCCCAGGACGGCAACTCGCGACGCAGCGCACCCAGCGCGGCGCGGGGTCCTATCTGCTCACGCATCCATTTTTCAAGGTAGGGCTTTGCCGTCTCCCAGAGGTCTAGCTCGGGATAAAGCTGACGGCCAAGGCCTTCAATATTGAGCAAAGTCTTCTGCAACAACACCAGCTGCGGCTGCACCGGCATGTCGAAACGACGAGCGGTCTGAAACAGTCGCAGCAGTAACCTGCCGAAGGAAATTTCACTAATCGGTCTTGCGAATATTGGTTCGCATACGGTGCGAATCGCAGCCTCAAACTCGTCGGCCCGCGTGGTCGCCGGCACCCACCCAGCACGTATGTGCGCATCCGCGACTGCGCGATAGTCGCGATTAAAAAATGCTAAGAAGTTCTCAGCCAGATATCGCTTGTCGGAATCCCCAAGCGTACCGATGATGCCAAAGTCCACCGCCCGGTATTGCCCCGTTTCTGATACGAAGATGTTTCCGGGATGCATATCGGCGTGAAAAAATCCGTCACGAAATGCCTGGGTAAAAAAGATTTCCACACCATTATGAGCGAGCTTACGCATGTCGATGCCCGCGTTCCTTAAAGCGTCAATATCACGAATCGGGATGCCGCCGATACGCTCCATCACCATCACTACCTTGCGGGTATGATCCCAGTAGACCTTGGGAACATAAACCAACTCAGAGCCTTCGAAATTGGACCGCAACTGACTCGCATTAGCCGCCTCGCGCATTAAGTCAAGCTCATCATGGATCGTCTTGTTGTACTCATCGACGACTTCCACTGGTCTTAAGCGTTCACCCTCTGACCAGTAGCGCTGCGCCAAACGCGCCAAGGTATAGAGCAAACCGAGGTCTCTCTCGATAACATCTTCGATGCCGGGTCGCAGCACTTTGACCACAACCTTAGTGTCATCGTGAAGGGTCGCTGCATGAACCTGGGCCACCGACGCTGACGCTAGCGGCGTCGGGTCAAAATGCGCGAAATGATGGTCGATGGATTCTCCGTACGCCTTTTCGATCATTGCCTTGGCGATCTCGCCGGCGAAGGGTGGAACCTGATCCTGGAGTTTGCTCAGTTCCTCGGCTATATCATCGGGTAGCAAGTCGGGCCGGGTAGATAGCATTTGACCGAACTTGACAAAAACGGGCCCTAGCTCCTCTAGCGCCTCACGTAACCTTATCGCCCTAGGACGCCGTACTTTTCTACCCCAATGCCAAGGTAGTAAATACAGAACAAAGCGATAAGGTCGGAACAGGTGCAGCGTGGTGACGAAGTCATCTAGCCCGTGACGGACGAAGACCTGAGTGATGCGCAGCAATCGAAACAGCTGACCCTGGCGAGTCATTCGATCGAACCGCTTAGTCGATCTACGCGTTGTTCCAGTCTATCTACATCGGAACGCAGCGTGTCAATGTTGCTCAGCAGAGTATCTACGCGTGAACGTGGCGCAAGTTCACGGAGTTCCTCCTGCAGATATTCCGCGGTATCTTGAGCGAACTTCGCTCGCGCATGACCAACCCAAGCTTTTGTATCCCTCGCTATATTCCCGAGTTGGTGCGCTGGTATGTCCCCCACCACATGTGATATCTGCTCTTCCCAGTCGATCGTCATCCGGTTAATGATTCGTGCAATCTGCTGGCCGAGTTCCATTTCTCCTTCGACTGTAATTTCACCATCTGAGAGCAGCCTTGGATCCATCCCGGTAGCGATGAAGCGGGTGAAAGCGATGAGCGTACCGCGCAGCTTCACGTCCGCGGCTTCATCCCAGTGGTGCGACACTTGAATTCCATGTTCACCTACAATCAGATAGAGCTTCACACCACGCTCAATCAACTCTATCTCAACCACTCTGCCCGCAAGCTCGCCAAGTTGGCGCATTGCGTCTGGATCAAGTTTAACTAAGCGATTCCCAACTTCCTGTAGCAATTGGAGAATCATGAATAGTTCTTCGCGCTAGACCGATTACCAGGGGACGATGGGCCATTGTTTTTGAACTGGAGAATCTCCAGGGGAAATAAGAGCTTCAGTACAGTGAAGTCCGATGTCGCATCTAGATCGTCCTGGAACTTGCAACGCCATCATCCACCATCCTTGGGGCAAACTCCACCAGCCCTCAGAACTTATTCCCCCTATGCACGGCAGCTATGCCGCCACTGAGGTTGAAACAACGCACACGGTCGAAGCCCTCTTGCTCCATCATCTGTTGCAATTTGTCCTGCGGTGGATGCTTGCGAATAGACTCAACCAAATAACGATAACTATCTTCGTCCCCAGTAACCCAGCGTCCTAGTCGCGGCAACACCGAGAACGAGTACAAATCGTAGACCTTTTCCAGCATCGGCAGTGTGACGTGGGAAAACTCTAATATCAGCACTTGACCGCCCGGCTTTAGTGCTCGAAACATGGACTGCAGTGCCTTATCGATGCGGGTTACGTTGCGCAGACCAAAACTTATGCAAACGCAATCGAAATACTGTTCGCGAAATGGCAATGCCTCCGCATCCGCCTTCACATAATGGATATTTCCAACCAAACCCTCATCCGTGAGGCGTTCACGGCCCCGGGCTAACAT
>JAOTYS010000481.1 GCA_029861795.1 Gammaproteobacteria bacterium
GATCTCGGCTCTCATTCCCAAGTCGTGACGATCTGTTTGTGTGCTCTCGCCTCAGCCTTTCCAGGAATGCTTTCTCCAGGTAAGAAGGACTATAAATTCGCTTCTCTCGGTCAAAAATATTTAATCTAAAATAAAAAAAATCGAAAAGATCATTATCCAATACCTGTAGTATTGTGACATCTGGTTCCACGTATTTTGCACGTTCAACAAACAACGATAATTGTTCAATGATTGTGTAGCCTTGAACTCCTGCGTTCACAAATTCTCTCTGTGGGTATAAGTCGTTCAACATGGCGGGGTACGTATCATGATTGTCAAGAAAAGGTCCAAATGTTATTGAATCTCCGAGAACTAAGACTCTCTGTCTCTTTTTCGGGAACTCAAGGTCATAGCCCATACGCAGACCTTGACTATTTGTTTGAACACGATACGGCAACGAAGGCACAAGAGTCCAGATGCTGTTATCGTTCGGACGAAAATCCCCAAGAAGGCTTGGCCTTTTATCGAAATAGACGGCGGACCGGTGATCGGGGAATAACGCCTCTATAGCCTGTCCGATCTCTTTTGCAACGATCTTATTTCCAAACCTTGAGAGGTGGTTGTCTTCTGGCAGGAGCGTAACGACGTCGGAAGAATATTCCAAGAAACCATCCGATACGTCTAGGAACGCGACCCCGTAGTCTTCACAAAGGTTGGAGAAAAATGCCCTGTTCGTATCCATCTCAAGTCGTTTCGAATAAAAGTCGTCCGACGGAACGTAAACCACCAGCATTTCGGAGTCGATTTTCGAAGTTTCTTTAACTAGTTTTGCGAACCCCTCTTCATAACGCCCCTGAAATTCCTTAAGTAGGTCTAACCCCTGCTCCATATACAATGAGGTTCGAATTCCGATTGGCAGTTCCAAGTTATCTAGCTGATTCTCGGCGATTTTTCTTGTCAGCCTGTGCCGTAATTCTTTATACACCTCTGTCACCGCGAGAATATCGCGAGATCGATATTGATAAATCACAACTCTCAAACCAACCTCTGCCAGCATCACTAGTAGCACCAGAGGAATCAGGGAGTAAAATAGCTTTCGCCCAAAAGAGCGATTTGTATCTTCCGACTTCATTTTATAAGAGCGGGTACGTCAATATGCGAAGTATGTATGCCACCAAGATGAAATAATCCAGGATGTTAGAACCAATCAGATTGGGAATTTTCGAGAAATACCTTCACAGGATAAAGCACGAGGAATAATAAAATCAATTTTCCGAAGTCGCCGGTAACAGTGGCCTTTGAGATAGTTAGATATGAGGTTGCCGGGACCGTGCGATAGAAAATCGTATTGGGTCGAGAGTGCCTCAGCAAAACGGCTGAATATAGGTACTGTGCGGATAAGAATTCGCCTTTCTCCTGTAGTACTGGACCACTATCGGTCCATCCGAGCGAGCCTGGCCAAGCTGATCTCAGACGATCCAAGGTAGCGGGCGAAAGGAATGCGGCAGGCTGGCGTAAAGGATAGCAGATTTTATCCGGGCATTGAGGCAACTGCACGCTGGTAAGGCTACTGGCTTGCCACTACCAGACGTCGCTGGTTTGATTGAATATGGCAAATGGTTCGTCTGGGTAGCACAGTTTGCACAATAGCTGCACCATGTATCCTTGGCGCAGCAACACCAATCGAACGAGACTGAACCTGTTAATGGTGTTCCTTAGGAGCAAAAAGACTTCTGACGATGAAGTAGGCGCTTCCTTTTCGAATAATGCCGGCGGTCTGTTTTGTAGGTGCCAACAAAAGCCTATCACACGGTCTTTCGCGTTATCGCAGTGGCCTAGGACTATTTACTTAGCCTGAAAGATAAGATTGCTGGAGGACGCCATGGACCGTGATTCATATCCTAGTCCGGCGAGAAGCACTCGCAATTCGGGTGAATTGTCTTCGACTACTAGTATTGGATGGTCCCTTTCGATTAACGCACGCATTCCTTTCAAAACAGAGATTTCGTGACCTTCTGCGTCGATTTTTACAAAATTGACCTTTTCCTGAATATTCAGGCTGTCAACTGATACGGTCAACACCTTTAAGTCGCAATTTCCAGATGTAATGTTCGCCATGTAGTAATTGTCTAACCCAGACTCAAACTTTGGAACATTCATGCCAACTACGGCTGTTTCATCTGATGCTGCCATGTTGATTAGCGTTACGTTGCGCAGCATCAGTCGTGAAACATTGGATGCTAGCAATTCAAATGTATCCGGCACTGGCTCAAACGCCAAGACGCGACCTTCTGAACCAACAAGTTCGGATAATCTGCACGTGTAATGACCAATATTGGCTCCGATATCGAGTACCCAATCGCCGGTTGAAACCCACGTCGAAAGTATCACAAACTCTTTTTCATCAGTACGAAAACGTCCCTTTTTAATTTCTCGACCGAATTGGAGACGCTTTAACTCACTTTGCCAACGTTTTGGCAGGCGACTCGCCACAATTTTCAAGGCACTTCTAATAGACATCAGCTTTTTCTAACTCCAACATGCGTTTCATGGGATGGAGTGCTACGCACGTGACTCGCTACGTCGTCGTAAATATTCAAATAGCCGTTTAGCATCACACTCATCCCAAAAACGTCTTCCGCGCGCTTGCGTCCTGACGCTCCGTGAGAAACTCGCATATTGGGATCATTTACGTATTTCTCAATCGCGCATGAAAGTGCCGTCGCATTTGCCCGATCAACAATCATCCCGGTAACTCCATCTGACAGTAGTTCCGAGTTGCCTCCCACATCAGTCGCAATTACAGGTACTCCGCTGGCCATCGCCTCTAGAATTGTGTTGGATACGCCTTCCGCTAACGACGGTTGTATGAACACATCAAGCGCCCGAAGAATTCGAGGGACATCATCGCGTAGACCAGGAACCCATGCGAGATTACTCAATTCCGCTTCATCAAGTAGCGACAGCACAGACTTTCGCAAAGGTCCGTCACCAATCATAACTAGTCGCACCGTTCTTGCCAGACTAGGCGAACGCTTGTTCAGACTGATAAAGGCATTGACCAAATTTAGCGGATCTTTGACTGCATGCATTCGGCTTACGGTGCCGATTAGAAATGAATCCTCGTCGAATTTATTGCTCAGTTGACTTTTTCCTTTAGTTTGGGAGACCGGAGGTTCAAATACATCGGTATCTACGCCATTGTAAAGCTGATCTATTCGATCAGCATCAATACCGACTTTTTCAATCAGGTATCGTTGCAAATCCTTGGATAGCGCAATATAGCGATGCACTAACGGTGAATGCATTCTTCGTAACCACCGTAGCTTCCGGTTTTGCCCGTTTAGATCATTAATATCCCAGCCATGCTCGCTATGAATTCGTCCTCGGACACGAGCGAGAAATGCCGGCAACAAGGCATCAAGAGCAGCTAGATTTCGAGTATGTACAATTTTTGGTTTGAGCCTACGAAAGACTTTGTACAATCGCCACAGCGCCAATAGGTCGGTACCTGGCTTCTTGTGAATCGCAATTATTTCGACATCATCACATTGAATTCGGTTCTTGAAATTCGTGAAGTCATTGATGCAAATGATGGCATGCCGGAACCGGTCTGGGGGCAGTCCATTGATCAAGTTCACCAGACCATTTTCCAGCCCGCCGACGTCAAGCCGAAAGATTACGTGTGCAATTAACGGAAGTTTATCGTCTATCAGCAATTTGTAGTGTCCATTTGAGAGCA
>JAOTYS010000483.1 GCA_029861795.1 Gammaproteobacteria bacterium
CTCGTATCGCCAGAACCGACTCGCCGATCTTTCGCTGCGGGAATTCATCTCCGAAAGCTACTTTGGCTTGGTTCGCAATTTTCACAAGTACTGCTGGCTCATCCTATATCTGTTCGGAGCTTCACCAGCGGTGTGTAAAAGTTTTCTTGATAATAATCCACACGGACTGGAATCATTCGATTCACACACGCTGCATCTGCCATTTGCGACGTCTCTGCGTATGAGCAAACTCGGTTATCAAAATAGTTCTCAAGCCGTGGTAAGTTTGTGTTATGACAGCGTGGACGAATACATCAATTGCCTAAAACAGTATACCGAGACACCACATCCTGAATACGAGAAAATCGGGGTAAAGCGCAATGGAGAATACCGCCAACTTAACGCTAATCTGCTACAAATCGAAAATGAATACTACAGCGTGATACGACCCAAGCGCGTCACTCTTTCGGGAGAAAAGCCCAGCATTGCGTTAGCGGACCGGGGTGTTGAATATGTCGAGGTACGCTGTATGGATCTCGATCCGTTTATCCCCATAGGCATAGATGAAAATCAGATCCGATTTCTCGATATCTTCTTACTTTACTGCCTACTCGAAGAAAGTCCGCCCATCCCACAACCAGAAATTAAAGAGATTTCGGAAAACCAAAATCTTGCGGTGACTCGAGGTCGTGAACCCGGGATCGAACTGAGTAACAATAATAAGGCAGTGAAGCTAAAAGGCTGGGCAGGACTGATCTGTCAACGGCTCGAGGCAGTCGCCGAGGTACTCGACCAAGCGCATGGTTCCTCACAATATTCCAAAGTGTTGCAAGGCCAAGTAGAGAAAATCACCCACCCCGAACTTACAGCATCGGCGAGAATCCTTTCGGAACTGGAAACGAGGAATATATCTTTCTTTCGATTTGCGCTGGAAAAAGCAGAACAACACGAGCGACACTTCAAGGGCCATCTACTTCCTAAAGAGCAGCGAATGGAGTATGAGTCCCTTGCTCAATCTTCATTGATACAACAAGCTGAAATTGAGCATAGCGACAAGCTTAGCTTCGACCAGTTTCTGGCGGAATACTTCGCGCAATAACGTGTCCGTCTAAAACCACCCCTACTTCTCCTCGGGCTTCAGCGACAAGCCAATCGCGAAACGCCACAACCTTGCTGCGACCGGCCTGTGCCGCAGGACACACAAAATAATAAGCATACTCTGAAGGCAGGCTGAGCTCGAAAGGGCGCACCAACCTACCCGCCTCAAGGTCATCCGCAGCCAGCACGCTGCGAGCAACCGCCACACCATGCCCTGCGATTGCTGCCTGAATCACCATGCCCGAATCGGTATAAATAGGTCCCCGCGCCGGGTCTACACTCTCAACACCGGCCGCGAGCAGCCACGTGCGCCAGTCGTCATCGGCGTGCAACAATGTGTGAGGAACCAAATCCGCGGGCTTGCGCAGAGGATTATCGCCTTGCAGCAATGGCGGTGCGCTGAGCTGGCGAGGCGTCGGTTAGCGTTCTGTTCGGATGTGTCAGTCCTCTAGCTGGCGACGTGTCAATTTATTGACAGGCACGCTCGGATATCAGGCAACGCATCTCGGCAAGCCGACCCATAGATAGAGGATAAGCAAGCTTAGTGACACTCACTCGCTCTGCCATCGCACTGACGAACTGCAAGTGCCGCTCAAGCAAGCTTGCACAGAATAACTTCGCGGCTACGGTATGCCTCACAAGCGCAAGCGCCGCATCGGACTGTCTTAGCCGGCGAAATTCAATGCTGTCGTTCTCGGTTTCTGGTTCGAATGGTTGCAGCAGAAATATTTCACGCAGTTGAGTATCCGTTTTTTCCTGCAGCGAGTATTGGTCGTTACTAGATAGCTTCAGTTGCGGAAAGTGGGGGCGAACATATGCCGCACTACCTTGAATGCAAACGGGTGTCACATCATCGCTTAGGCGCTTCCAGGAAGAATCTGCGCACATCGATAGAGTTGATTTTCCATGGCCGGACTCACCCATAAAAGCGCAAACACTACCCGCCACTTCGACCGCGCTCGAATGCAGACAAAAAATATCGTGAATCGCCAAACCCAGAGCTAACGCCGGACCAAGCAGCACCTCCATAAGCAAAGATCGATTAATGTGTCCAGTTGAAAGCGAAACAATTTCTGCGTTTTGGGTCACAATCAATTCACACTGATCTTTTACCTTTAGGAGGAAGTGCCCGTCGTCAAACCAGCATGAAAGGTCATAAAATCCATTTGCAAACTGTCCGAGGCCTTGATAAACGATCGTTGCGGTAGCCGGATCGGGCCGATTGAACTGCAGCGTTGGCAGGTGTAAGCGTTCTGCCTGGGAGATTGACAGATGACAGATAGCTCCGAGTCGCGCGTCGCTTACGGTATCGATGCCGGCCACCTCATAGCGGTACCAAGATGCAGGTGGCATTGGAGTTGGCTCGAGTTGGAAGCGGATCATGTGCTGGCAGTTGTTAGTACAGTTGATGAGCGGCGATAATCTCAGTAAAAATTCCGGTTAACCCGATTAGCGAACCGTAGTTCATGAGCGAGCACCGTGTATGAGTGCCATTGTTTGCGTCTTCAATCGCGGCGGCGCCCCAGTTAATGAAGACGAGGTCCAGTTACTACTCGAGCGACTCGATCATCACGGGCCGGACGGTAGGGGTGTGCAGACAGGGGGGCCACTAGGAATCGGTTTTCAGCATTTCTGGACCACCCCAGAGGAAGTTTCTGTCATACAACCAATCCATGACCGCGCCAATGATATTCTCTTTGCCTTTGAAGGACGCATTGATAATCGCGATGAACTTATGGGCGAGTTACGCCGGGGCTCTAACGACAATACGATTTCTGACGTTCATCTTGCAATCAACGCATACAAAAAATGGGGAGAAGCGGCGTTTTCCCGCATTGTCGGTCCATTTGTGTTTGTTGTTGCTGACACGTCACGCCAAAAAATCACGATTGCCCGCGATGCATTGTGAGACCGAGCACTCTACTACTTCTTGAGCAATCAGCTCTTCCTTGCAGCATCAGAACCCGGTGTCCTCCTGAACCATTCTAAGGTCTCCGACGAGGTTGACGACATACAGGTCGCGGCATTTTTCGCACTACGCTGGCCAAACATCGATAACACGTACTTCCGCGACATCAAAGAGTTGATGTCGGGCCATTATCTAACGGTCTCATCGGATCGAGCAGATGTTAAACAGCATTGGCAGTTCAAATTCGGCGAATTTAGCCAATTCCGTAAAGAAGAGGAAGTTTACGAGCAATTTCGTTACCTGCTCGAGCAGTCGGTGCGAGCTCGCCTGCGGACCCACCTCCCTGTTGCGATCTCAATGAGCGGTGGATTGGATTCTACGGGTGTCACCGCAATGGCTTGCCGACACGCCGATATCAAAGTTTTTTCGTGGATTTTTGATGAGCTACGGGAGTGTGACGAGCGCGACAACCTAGAATCGATGATAAGGTGGTTCGGCTTAGACTATGAATGGATTCCTGGCGACGACTTATTCAATTTGCTGAGCGAACCGCTTAGCGGATTCATCGAAAACTCTCCTGAGGTCAATCCCGTTCACAGACTGAAGCAAACATTGTATGAAACAGCCACTGTCCAAGGTTACCGTATCATGCTTGTTGGCGATGGCGCGGATGAACTTTACGCACGGCGTCGTTACTGGTTGCGTGACTTGCTGACAGTAGGACACTATGCTG
>JAOTYS010000482.1 GCA_029861795.1 Gammaproteobacteria bacterium
GGTGCAGCCGGTTCCGTGTGTCTGCATGGTGCGAATTCGAGGATTGGCGAACGTTTCCGAGCCTTCCGGCGTTACCAGCAGGTCTTCCACCATATCGCCTTCCATATGGCCACCCGTGAGTAGTACCGCCCTGGCACCAAGTTCGCAAATCTTTGTCGCCGCCTGCTGCATGCTTTGACGGTCGTTAATGGTCAATCCCGCGATCACCTCCGCCTCGGGCACGTTAGGAGTGACCACCGTCGCCAGCGGTAGTACACGATGGCGCAGGGCGGTAACGGCATCATCGGTCAGCAGGCGTGCACCACCCTTGGCGACCATCACTGGATCCACGATCACCGGTATATCCGAAGCCAAGGCTTCGATGACCTCGCAAACCGCAGCGATCACCGATGTATCGTGAAGCATCCCGAGCTTGATAGCGTCCGCACCGATATCTTCGAGCACCACTTCCATTTGTCTGCGAATGAAACGGGGTTCGATCGCGACAACCTCGTGTACGTCACGTGTGTCCTGCGCCGTTAACGCGGTAATGGCTGTTGCGGCATAGCCGCCTAGAGCGGTAACCGTCTTAATGTCTGCCTGTACGCCGGCGCCGCCGCCCGAATCCGAGCCCGCAACGATCAGCACGCGTCCTTTCACACTAGCCCCTTTGTTTCCGCGGCTTTCATGGCCCATTAATCAGAAATTGTGATACACATCATCGACAGAGCGCGCCACAGTATAATGCAGTAATCAGGATTGCTTTACGCGCTCAATTTCTGATGATTTTTCGGTAAGATTCTCAAGCCCTAAAATATCAATCTTTCAACGACACCTACAATAATTTGGGAGACAATCATGGCTTTGTTCGACTTTCTATTGCGTTGGGGACACGTCCTTTTTGGTGTGGCGTGGATCGGGTTATTGTACTATTTTAACTTTGTTCAAGGTGAGTACTTCAAAGAAGCAACTGCTGATGCAAAGGCAGACGCTACCAAAAAACTAGCGCCGCGGGCTTTATGGTGGTTCCGTTGGGGCGCTATGTTTACATTTATAACGGGTGTTGTCTTGCTAGGGATCCTAGGTGCAGGGATTAATCAATATATTGCACTAGGTGCTCTAATGGGCATATTTATGTTTTTGAATGTGTGGTTAATTATCTGGCCGAATCAAAAAATTGTATGCGGTATTGTTGACGGTGACGCCGCAGTAGCAGGGCCCAAGGCTTTGCTCGCTTCCAGAACAAACACATTATTTTCAGGCCCAATGTTGTTTGGCATGCTGGCCTCTAAACACGGTGCCTATTCAACGGCGGGTTTCGGAGGTATAAGCTTTGTTGATGCCGGGTTCTTAATTACTTTGCTCATTATCATTTTGCTGGAACTTAACGCTCTGTTCGGAAAATTAGGTCCGATTGCATCAGTTAAGGGCGTTATTCATATGAGTCTTGTGTTAACGGTCGTGGTATTTGGTGTTGTCCACTTTTTATGAGGTAGTCATCCGACAAAGAAGATTCAACTGCGAGTATAATTTTCGGCTTCATGATTTGATAGTGATCTTTAATACATAAAGGTGAGCGCAAAGTCGCCGTACATCGGAGGATAGAGAACATGTCAGTAGAAGGCATTTGGACCTCAGAGGTAATGGGATTGTTCGGCTGGGAAACCACGGGCATCCTGGTCCTTGAAAACGGTCGCGCTATCGATGGCGGTAATCATCACTACTCGGTCGGTTCGTACACCACGTCAGGCGATAACATGAACATCGAGCTCGCGGTCGAATATCACGGCACTCCGCGCACCATCTTCGGTTCCTCGGACAAGAACCTGACAGTCGAGATCGAAGGCAAAATACAAGGTAGTACGGTGGAAGGGAACGCTCGCCGTATTGACAAACCGGACCAGTATGTCCTCTGCAGGTTGACCCGTCGGGCGGATATTCCCAAGCCGTAGTGCTCGTGCACATGTGCGACTGAATTGCATCAGGCATTTGCTGAGGATGATCCATACTAAGGACCTCACGCCGGAGCCCATCGAACTGCCAAAACGCAAATGCCAGGGCAGTTATGTGCGCCCGCCATTGTCCGATCAAACCTTTGTTAAAAGATACTATCCTTGAGTATCGTTGCACCAGATCATTTCAATTCCGAGAATTAAGAGTGTGATCTGACGCTGCTGCCGAAGCGGCTGAGTTGTTTCGATTGCTGTGATGGTTTGAATCTCGACCCCCATCCCTTCGCCTGCGCCCCCGGATTCCGGCTATTTCAATGGCGCCCGCTCGTGTCCCCGCGCCATAAAGTCCGTTAGCGATGTGTTTTGGGACGTCCATAGATTTAGGGCTGGCAAATTTATCGAAGTTAGGCGACGATAGGCAGTTCCGACAATATGGAGGAGGATTATTGATGAGACTACGAACGATACTAGCAGCTGGCGCTGGCCTTGCTATGTTGGGATTTTCGGCGCCCAAGGCTGTGCTCGCCGAGACAGTGACCGCCACCTCTTGGGGCGGCTCGTATAGTATGAGCCAACGCAAAGCCTACTACGAGCCGTTCATGAAGGAGACCGGACATACTGTTCTCGAAGATGAATGGGACGGCAGCATTGCCATGGTCAGGGCGATGGTGGATACGGGTAATTACAAGACCCACGTTATCGACGGTTCAGTCGCAGCTGCTGTGGCCGGTTGTGATGAAGGCATTCTTGAGCCGATCGATTGGGACAAACTCGGCATGACTCCCGACGATTTTCTACCGGGCGGCACCAGCGAGTGTGGTATTGCAACCATCGCTTACGGTACTGTCTTCGCTTACCGCACAGACGTTTTTCCCACCGATCCTCCCAAGAGTTGGGCGGACTTTTGGGATGTGGAGAAGTATCCGGGCAAACGCGCTCTTCGTAAGGGTAACCCCCAGGGTACTCTTGAGTTCGCGTTGATTGCAGACGGCGTGGAACCTAGCAAAGTATACGAGGTGCTCAAGTCACCAGGCGGCATCGATCGTGCATTCGCGAAACTCGACGAAATAAAACCACACCTTATTTACTGGGAAACCGGCGCCCATGCTCCGCAGCTGTTGGCCGACCAAGAAGTGGTGATGACGTCAGGTTGGAACGGGCGTTTTTACAACGCAGTGGTGGATGACGGACAGCCGTTCGCGCTTGTGTGGAACGGTCAAGGCCTGGACTTTGACTACTGGTTTATTCCCGCCAATCATCCGGAGATGGATTTAGCTTACGAATTTCTGAGGTTCGCATCCAGACCCGATCGTCAGGGGGATCAAACGAACTACATCGCCTACGGCCCAATGGTCAAGGGGGCGGATAAATTCGTCAATGCGGATATCTTGCCCCATCTGCCCACGGCACCCCAAAATACGGAAAACTATTTCATCATGGATCAGCAATACTGGGGCGATCACCGCGAGGATCTTAGCAACCGTATGGCCACCTGGATGGCGAATTAAAACATCGGTTAATTTTATACAGCGACAGATAGTTGGTAGATGCCCGCACCCACTGGTGCGGGCATTTTTTATTGTGCTTAAGGAGATTCGGGGTGAGTGGAAGGAAAGACGCTTACTGACTTCCGAGGGGCGCACCAATCTCTGGTATAAATTGGAATGAACTTGTAGGCGTTGGAGTGCTGGACTGTTCAGCGCGATGACACTCACCATGAACGTCCAAAACGCCCTAAAAGGCTTATGCCGTCGAAAATCCTTTGTCGTCCGGTGCCTCTCCTTCTGC
>JAOTYS010000484.1 GCA_029861795.1 Gammaproteobacteria bacterium
TTTTCATGCGACACTTTAATCCTAACGTGCTTACACTAAAGGCTCGCGAGGTCACCTAGGCGCTGACTCAATCAGCATTGCCCCTCATAAAGATGATACGTATCACGAACACAATGGTTGCAACCGTCACCCATATCAATCCGCCGCCAGTCAATAACAACAAAGATCTGGCAAGTCCTTCTGTCACCAAGGAGGTGTCCATTAGCTCTTCGATACCAACGAATGCGAAGGACAACATAACAAAACCGAACACTGGTATTGCGGAATACAAGAAATAGAGCAGGCTTTGTTTTACTTTGCCGGACTCTCCGGAGCGGACTTTGCCAACCCTCCATGGAAAGCACATCACAGGCGCAAGCAGAATCAAGATCAACGCTAGGGGTACTAAAGAGTCCACGAGTGGTCGGTCTACACTTCGGTGAAATGATAAGCCTTCAAGGAATGCTCTTGGCCCGCTTGTATCATAGGAGGGAACTTTATCGCTCGAACACGGTAAGAATTATCGAAGCCCAATGCGCATGATCGGCTGGATTGCAGCCCGTCTTGCGCACTCTATGAAATCTGCTTTCATAAAGAACTGTCGGCTTGATGAAAACCGCCAGGAGATATGCTTCGATAATCGATAAACGCTATGGAAGCTACTCCAACAGCTGCGCTAGCGCCTCCTCAGGAGCAAGCTCAAGGGTCTCACAGATCTCTATTAGCATCGCATGCTCCTCATCCGAAAACTCCGAGTCCGCTTTGGCGATACCAATACCAACAAGAAGTAAAGTGGCCGCGTGTTCCGTATCACCTTTGAACTTGGAGATCGCCTGTAATGCCACTGCTTTTCCGGCGACTGGGTCGCTGCGCATCTTTTCGACATATCTGCGGTGTAAATTCACGGCATCGTGTGGATCAAAATCCTGCAGTACCTCAAGCTCGTCGAGCAGGTGGTCAAGTGCCAGTTGTTCCGAGAGCCGCACATCCTGATCCGCCATGGCAACTAGGGCTGCCGTTGCCATTGCACCCTCGAGGAAAGGTCGGTTGCGTAGGTTCTTGATCTGACGTGAGAACTCCTGCCGAATCGCACTTGTCAGTTTCATCTTGTTGGTTTCACAAGTTTCATCCGTGGTGAACGTGCGGATCTATACAACGGTCAAAGCTCTAATTCCATGAACTGAGTACCCGGAATTGGATTGTATCGATACGGATCAATGGGTCCAAACCCGAGCGAAGTATACAGTGCCTGTGCACTTTGCATAGATGGGACCGTATCGAGCCGCATCCGTTTGTAGCCAAGCTCTCTAGCAACTTCAATGATCGCTTGGGCAAGCAGATGGCCTGTCCCCCGACCTCGATGTTGAGACCTTACATACAGACGTTTCATCTCGCAGCTCTGTCGATCTAATCTGCGCAGTGCCACACAGCCAACGGTGTTAGCGTCCTGCACAGCTAACAAAAAACAACCAGCGGGTGGGCCATACTCTTTATGGAGTACCTCTATCTCCGTTTCGAAGTCCTGAAAGTCTAAATCGAATTCGAGCGAGTCAGCGTACTCATTTACCAATACCTTGGCTTGCTCCCAATTCTCTGCACTTTGTGCCCGTATAAGTCGCACACTATTTACCCTGGTTTCGCCATTCGCTCTGACTTCAGCCCGAGGATTTAGTTGGCCTGCCTTTAAACCCATCTCTTCGATCTGTCAGTCGTTGTCGTGCTCCACAAGTAAGTAACCGCAAACTTCACACTGATCGGGAACTTTGTGATTAAAGTAAAATCCGCTAAGTGTGTAGGGGCGCTTCTGGCCTGCTAATGCTCCGCAACCTGGGCATCGCAGTGTACGCTTGTATAGTGCTACACCAACGAAAAGGAGAAACAAGGGGATCAGGAACCAGGCTGTTACAACCAAAGAAAGATATGCGAACAGAATCCCGCCCAATACCCATGCCGCCGTTGCCTCCTGACTCCGAGCTCTAAGGTTCACCTGTTCTTATCCACTGGGGTCGAGCTATTGTCAGGTGTGTCGGCGATCCATCGCCGCCTCACTTCTTAGGTAATGTGCGGACGAATTCGATAGCGCCCTTTATCCGTTGTTGCAGGCAAACAAGTTCACGAGTTCGTAAGCGACCGTAGCGGCTGCAAGCGCTGTGATCTCTGCATGGTCGTAAGCTGGAGCGACCTCTACCACATCGGCCGATAGGATATTCAGGCCCGCGAGCCCCCGCAGGACATTGACAAGCTCCCGTGTAGTCATGCCGGCAATCTCTGGCGTACCCGTTCCCGGAGCATAGGCAGGATCAAGCACATCTACATCTATGGACAAGTAAAGCGGATGATCTGCAACACGTTCGCGAATCCGCTGTACCACAGACTCGACACCATCGGTCTGAAACTCGTCACAGTGAATCACTCGAAAACCCAGCTCTCGATCACGCTTAAGATCATCCCGACTATACAATGGTCCACGGATACCAATGTGCATCGATGCATCATCGAGAAACAAATGCTCTTCTGCAGCGCGTCGAAACGGCGTTCCATGGGTGTAGGGAGCGTTGAAGTAGGTGTCCCAAGTGTCAAGATGCGCGTCGAAGTGCACTAGCGCTACCGGTCCGGCTCGACTGTTCACCGCTCGCAGTAAAGGCAACGCGATAGTGTGATCTCCCCCCAGGCTAACGATACCTCCAACCTTTCCTAAAAGATCAGTCGCTGCAGCTTGGATTTGCTCAATGGCCTCGGCGATGTTGTAAGGATTACAAGCAACATCGCCAGCATCCGCGACTTGCTGTTGGGCGAAGGGCTCACGATCATAGGCTGGGTGGTACTGTGTGCGAAGATGACGAGATGCTTGACGAATGGCCTGTGGCCCGAAGCGGGCCCCCGGGCGATAGCTTGTGCCGGCATCAAACGGTATGCCCAGAATGGCGACGTCGCATCGTTTTACATCACGCAGTTCAGGCAGTCTGGCAAAAGTGGATGGGCCCGCAAATCGCGGCACGATTGTGCCGCTTACCGGCTGAATCGGTGTTTGCTCATCGTTTGGCATCTTGACTATTGACCTACGGTAAGAATTTGCCTACATAACCTTATATAGAATTCGAGACTTCTGCTGCGTACCTTTCAACTAAAGCACCGTTCCGTCTGGAACCCCAAGCTCTTTGCACTCGGCACGAAACCTTTGTGACTGGTCAACCGTTCGGAGCCACTCATAGAGCAGACCTTTCACACTCAGAATCAGACCGCCTGCCCCGCGAATGCGCTCCAGTCCATAGGTATGTGCGTCACCTGGCGAGCCAGTCGCATCGGCAATGACGACAACGCGATAGTCACGTTCAACCAACCCAACGGCGGAATGGGCGACGCAAACATCGGTCTCCAAACCGATCAGCACCGCAGTCTTGCGTCCTGTTCGCGCGACTTCGCCAAGTATCAAAGCATCATCGGGTAATCCGAAGGTCATCTTATTGTGGACGGAGCTCTTTGGTGGAAGCATCACCGCAACTTCGGGATCTACGCTGCCGAGACGGTCCATATCCTCGGCTGTGACCACTATTGGTATTTGCAGCCAGTTTGCAACACCGATCAGCCAACGGATTCGGCTACGTAACGGTCCCCTTAGCTCAGGCGGAAATTTCTTCAAGAAATATTCCTGCACATCGATAACGATCAGCACTGAATCTTCTACTTCGATCAACGGATACGGTGTCATCTCATAGTATCTGCCCAGTCATGCTA
>JAOTYS010000485.1 GCA_029861795.1 Gammaproteobacteria bacterium
TGGGTAGCAGCGAGGCGAGTGCAGACCAGGCTGGAGTTGCAGAACAGTTGCGCGCGGAAGAGGTCAGATCCCTGATTAGCCAACGCGAAAAGGCTCGCGATGAGAAACGCTACCAAGACGCTGATCGGGTTCGCGAGAAGCTTGATGACTACGGGATCATCGTTGAAGATGGCCCATCGGGTACGAGCTGGCGCCGTAAATAGATTCGCACAGGAGAAACTCAAGCTGGCTTCAGCACGATCGTTGAGCTCGACGAATATTGCCTCGCTTTGCGAATAGAGTTCTCGCCGTTTATACTTCCCCGCTGGCTTTTTTCTCATGAGGCCCGATCTCGGGCCTTTTTTGATCCTGGGACGATCATCACGAGGTGACCTGTGGAACTGACTGGCGCTGATATCATCATGCGCTGCCTTGAAGACGAAGGCGTTGAGTATATCTTCGGCTATCCCGGCGGGGCCGCGCTGCACATCTATGACGCTCTGTACAGGCAAGATAACGTAAAGCACGTGCTTGTACGTCATGAGCAGGGCGCTACCCACGCAGCCGACGGCTACGCCCGCGCCACCGGCAAACCCGGGGTAGTGTTGGTGACCTCCGGACCGGGCGTAACCAACACTGTGACTGGAATCGCCACTGCCTATATGGATTCCGTTCCCATAGTGGTCATATCAGGACAGGTGCCAACTCATTTGATCGGGGATGATGCGTTTCAGGAAGTCGACGCCGTTGGCATTACCCGCCCTTGCGTAAAGCATAATTTTCTTGTCAAGCATGTCGATGATCTGGCGGTGACCATAAAGAAGGCGTTTCATATTGCGACTACGGGAAGGCCCGGGCCAGTAGTTGTGGATGTTCCTAAAGATGTGACCGCACACAAGACGGAATATGTCTACCCCAAATCCATAAAAATGCGATCTTATGCGCCGGTATCTAAGGGTCACCCGAAGCAGATCAAGCGGGCAGCGGATCTGCTATTAGATGCCAAGCGACCAATCATCTATACCGGGGGCGGCGCAGTCCAAGGTGGAGGGGACAAGGCGATCACCGAGTTGGTTCGATTCTTGGGTCATCCCTGTACCAATACGTTAATGGGACTAGGAGCGTTTCCAGCGACGGATCCGTTGTTCGTGGGGATGTTGGGTATGCACGGCACCTACGAGGCGAACATGGCGATGCACGACTGCGATGTGATGCTCGCCGTTGGCGCGCGGTTCGACGATCGCATCACCGGAGATCTGTCCAAATTCTCTCCTTACGCCCGTATCATCCATATCGATATTGATCCTTCCTCTATCGGCAAAAACGTGAAGGTTGAAGTACCGATCGTCGGTGATGTGACAAAGGTCACTCAAGACATGCTCACAATGTTGAAGCAATCGAATCGCGAGCCAGACCGTGAGGCATTGAAGAGTTGGTGGAAACAGATCGATGAATGGCGCGCGATGGACTCTCTCGCCTATGATCGCAATAGTGAGTTGATCAAACCCCAATACGTCTTAGAAAAGCTCTATGAAATTACCAACGGGGATGCCTTTATTACCTCTGACGTGGGTCAGCATCAGATGTGGGCAGCCCAGTTTTACAAGTTCGACCGGCCGCGGCGTTGGATTAACTCGGGTGGCTTAGGCACCATGGGATTTGGATTGCCTGCTGCCATGGGCGTGCAGCTTGCCCACCCGGACGCCACGGTGGCGTGCGTGACCGGAGAGGCCAGTATTATTATGTGCATTCAGGAACTCTCTACGTGTAAACAGTACGATTTGCCGATTAAAGTGGTTAACCTTAACAATCGTTACATGGGTATGGTGCGGCAGTGGCAAGAGTTCTTTTATGATCGACGTTACTCCCATTCGTATATGGATGCGTTGCCGGATTTCGTCAAACTTGCAGAGAGTTTTGGTCATGTCGGTATACGTGTTGATAAGCCTAGTGATGTAGAGGGTGCTTTGCAGGAGGCATTGACGGCTAAGGATCGGCTAGTGTTCATGGATTTCATTACCGATCAAACGGAAAATGTTTATCCGATGATCGCCGCGGGCAAAGGCCATAACGAAATGCATTTGAGCCCCAGCACCGGGGAAGCACCGCAAGAGCGCGAATTAGCGTAGTCGGACTGCTAACAGTGGCCTCAAACGTTTCGAAAGAGCTGCTACATTAGGTATTCTCAAAACCAGTGAAGAGCTTGGTTATGATGTCCGCTCTGGCGTAAATTCTGACTAGCAGTGCGAAGAATAATTTCCATCTTACTAGAGAATGAGTCCGGGGCCTTGTCTCGCGTTGCAGGTCTGTTTTCGGCGCGAGGATACAATATCGAGTCGCTAACCGTGGCGCCTACCGAAGACGAGTCTTTGTCGCGCCTGACCTTGGTGACCAATGGGTCGGACGATGTGATTGAGCAAATTACCAAACAGCTCAACAAGCTGGTCGATGTGGTCAAGCTACTGGATCTCACCGAGGGCGCCCACATCGAGCGCGAACTGCTTCTTGTTAAGGTAGACGCAGTGGATTCAAAACGCGAAGAGGTCAAACGTCTGGCTGATATCTTTCGCGGCAGAATAATCGACGTCACCGATTCAACGTACACCATTGAGCTGACCGGGCCCGGTGATAAACTCGATGCCTTTATCGAGGCTCTACAAATAACCGGACTGATCGAAGTGGTGCGTTCTGGTGTGTCGGGTATTGCCCGTGGTCCTAGGGCTCTTCAAGCATGATCCCAGGTACAATGTTTCACCATCGGCCGCCTTCGTAGATGCAGTCGGTGGTGGGAAGAAAGGAGAATCTCCATGAAGGTCTATTACGATAGAGATGCAGATGTTTCCGTCATTCGCGATAATAAAGTCGCGGTGATCGGATACGGTTCCCAGGGTCATGCCCATGCCAACAACTTGAAAGATAGCGGTGTGGACGTTGTGGTGGGTCTGCGGGAAGGTTCAGCATCATGGTCTAAGGCAGAGAAAGCCGGGCTCGCGGTCAAGTCTGTGGCCAACGCGGTGAATGATGCCGATGTGGTAATGATTCTGCTTCCTGACGAACGTCAAGCCGAAGTCTACCGATCAGACATAGTACAGAACCTGCAGCCAGGTGCGTCCGTTGCGTTTGCCCATGGTTTTAATATCCATTTTGGATTCATAAAGCCAGAGACCAACGTTAACGTATTTATGATTGCTCCCAAGGGGCCGGGACACTTGGTGCGCTCTACGTTTGTTGAAGGGGCCGGGGTGCCCTGTCTCATTGCTATCCATCAAGATGCATCGGGAAACGCCAGGGACGTAGCGCTTTCCTATGCGTCTGCAATCGGCGGGGGGCGTGCGGGCATTATAGAAACAACGTTCAAAGAGGAAACCGAAACAGATCTTTTTGGAGAACAAACGGTGCTATGCGGTGGCATGAGCGCATTGGTACGTAACGCCTTTGAAATTTTAGTGGAGGCTGGTTACGCGCCAGAGATGGCCTATTTCGAGTGCTTGCACGAGCTCAAGTTATTGGTGGATCTGATGTACGAAGGTGGAATAGCGAACATGCGCTATTCCATTTCCAATACCGCAGAGTATGGTGATATGACCAGAGGTCCGCGCATTGTGAACGAGCAAACTAGAGCGGAAATGAAAAAGATATTAGCTGAGATCCAGTCTGGTGAGTTTGCGCGCGAGTGGATGAATGAGAACGCGCAAGGGGGGCAACACTTTTTGG
>JAOTYS010000486.1 GCA_029861795.1 Gammaproteobacteria bacterium
AAATTCGTCAAACGCTGAGAGACCTCGCTAATCCCGCAATAGCAGAACATTCACTGCGCTTTTTCAAAACAGGCAAAGGTGAATATGGAGAAGGCGATAAATTTCTCGGTATCGGAGTTCCCGTACTGAGAAAGCAAATCAAGACATTCAAGCACACTCCTCTTAAGGAAATTCAGAGTGTCTTAGAATCCTCATTTCACGAGGAGCGATTGTTTGCCCTGTTACTGCTTGTAGAAAAATTCGCCAAAGGTGATGAGAAAGAAAGAACAGCGATCTATAAGCTTTATCTAACCAATACAGCGCACATCAACAACTGGGATCTGGTTGACAGCTCGGCCGATCGCATTGTCGGAGCGCACCTGGTGAGCAAAGATAAAAAGCCTATCTATAGGCTAGCAAGATCGGAAAATCTCTGGGAACGAAGGATCGCCATCATGTCGACTTTCCATTTGATAAAAATTGGGGTATTCGATGACGCCCTAGAGATATCGAGCATACTGAGGGATGACGAAGAAGATCTAATTCACAGGGCAGTTGGCTGGATGCTTAGAGAAATCGGAAACAGAGACCTAACTATTGAGAAAATCTTTCTGAAAAAACATTACAAGAAAATGCCTCGCACGATGTTGCGCTATGCAATAGAAAAATTTTCTGAAACAGACAGAAAAATGTACTTACGAGGCGCGATCTGAAACGCGCCCTATCTTGTACGAAGCTCCCCATGCAGCCATTCGCCGCTAACGATGCTCCGGTAGTCATTGGGCTCGTAGGGATCGATCAGCTCTTTCAACGGAGCAAAGAATCCGGTTTTCCGCTTTGGGTTTGCACCAATATCTCGTAATAGCTCATCGTGATAGTGAAGCTGATGTAATAATATGCGCGCCCCGCGCGACGAGCTGAACGGCATCCGCTGCCTTTTCCACTCCTTGATCGCCTTGATTTCCTCGCTCATTGTTTGTCTCGAGGGAAGCCGGTGCTTGCCTTTTAAAAGCTCCGCTAACCATCTGGCCTGCAGGGAATAGGTGGTAATACTCTCGAACGTCGCCGCGTTACACCCTACAAAAGCCATGTTAGGGACGTCGGGGTGGATAAGGTGACGGTAGAGATAGTAACCGTCATCTTCCATATTGAGATTACGAACGACGGTTTCCGGAAAGAAACTGTAGTCCGTGCGCCAACCCGTGGCCATAATCACCACATCCAGATCCAACTGCTCGCCACTCTTAAGTCGTACACCATTCGGTGTGAATTCACTGATCTCAGTCCGATAAGCACGAATCGCACCGTCACGCACCCCTTGATAGAATGCGGGCCGCGGTACCATAGTAGATTCACCAAAACAGTCTCTCTCGATGGGTGTGGTAGGGACCAAACTAAGACGTGTGCCAAATCTGGAACCGAGTTGAAACTGGAAAAACAGCAAGATTTCGACCAACCGCCAAAATAGCCACACAACTGGCTCGCCGATCCCGTGGACCACGCGCTCAAGGGTCGAAGGGGATCGGTAAGTCGGAGCAAGAGTGCTGGTAAGACGATGTAGCATCCCCCACTTAAACGGCAGAATGCCGGCGAGTTTCTGCGGCACAGGCCAATGTGCGTTGCGGAAGATAATACTTGTCTGCGCGGCGACCGCGGCGGCTTCAAGGGCAGCGTCGGTTGCGCTTTTCCCAAACCCCACCACTGCAACTCGTTTGCCTTTGACTTGATCCCGCGATTTGAGGGCGGAGTTATGGATGACGCTCCCGTCGAAGGTGTCCTGGTTAGCAAATACCGGCACGTTTGGGGTGTTGGAGTACAAACCAATACACACGACGACGAGGTCAAATTCGGCGTCGAGCTCCGCATCTCCGACGCGGTATGTCACCACCCATCCGGGATTCCCGTTGGCACGTTGCGTCAGTCGGACAACCTCGGAATTGAGTCGAATATTTGATGTCACGCCGAAGTGGGCGGCGTAATCAGCGAGGTATTGTTGAAGCACCGGCCCAGGCGTGAAGTTCGGGATTTCCTTTGGAAGCGGCCAGTCGGGGAATTCGTACAGCTCTTTCTGAACCTGAACGCCGAAGTTCGAGTACCCATCTGCCCAAACCCCCCCTAAGCGATCATTTCGCTCGAACACGGTGCATTCAAGTCCGTCGGCCAATAACGTCTTAGCCGTAGTCACCCCCGCTACACCAGCGCCAATGATCGCCACTGTCTTGACGTTATCGAGCTGCACTGTAATTCGCCGTTGTCACACTCCGTGCGAACCTGGTTCTAGACTAGGATTTAGCTAATTTGAGCGCACTGCGCGGACACCCTTTGAAATCACATATGGAAGTAGCGCTATAAGCCAGTAGATAACTATTGACGAACCCAACAGCACCCAGAGCAGTAGGGTCCATGCCGCGTAGTAGGCCGCCCGCGCCCGTATCTTGATTGGGTGTTCCGATAGGACGGTTCTGAATTCCCGTGTTTCCTGCCTATATGTATATGCGGTGTGTACAACACCGATCACGACTGCGATCACCACGGCGATTGGCCAGACCAATCCCATTGTTCGATCACCTCAAGGAATTCACGCGCCCTGACTCGATAGCGTCACGACCAGGATTTGGTACGTGGCGGGGTCTGAATGAATTGTAGTACTGGGTTTCGCATACCTCTCCAGGTGTGAGTTCCCAGTCTGAGCGGCCTGGAATTATAGCCCATTATCGCCACTTGTGCTCAGCATACTCTCAAGAATGAAGCTGAGAATGTATAGAAAAGCGCCAGTTCTATTATTGAGCTAACATGCGTTGGCGTGATTTCACGCCGAGATTCCTCGGCACTCATTGCGCTTAGCTGCTGGAAAAACGTTACTAAACAAGCCATTGACAAGCATTCCCAGGCCTATAATTTGCGTGGAAAATCCGGGAGTTAAGCGGTATCTGCCAAAAGCAGATTGAGAAGTATTAAAGGTCCGTACTAAAATGGTTTGCTCAAAGCGCCGAGTTCGATTTGTCAGAGTGCCGACTTTCAATATTCCGTTACCAACCGTGTTCGCAATGGGCTTCGCGTTCAGTGCCACCATCACGGCCCCTGGTGCGCTTGCTGCCGCGTACAAGTGGACCGATCCATCCGGCCAAACCAACTATGGCGAAAAAGCTCCCGCGGGTGCGATCGACGTGCGACAAATCGAAGTTTATGAATGCATAACCGTGGAGTGTAAAGAGGAAGAAGCTCAACGCAAAGCTGACCAGTTGGAGATCCAGCGTCAGACCGAAGAATGGTTAGCCAAACGGAACGAAATAAAAGAACACCTAATCGAGACACGCGTACAGCAACCCGTTTACGTGCCTATTTACGTTCCTCCCGCCGCGCCGTGGATTTTCGAACCGCGTCTGTCCCATTCGGGACTGCGGCACTCTACGCACTTCGGCCATCGCAGGTTCGGGAGACATAGGATCCATGGCACTGGCCGAAAATCTCGGTCGACACTGCAACGGTCAGTGTCACGGACGCCCCGAACGTTTAGCTTTCCCTAAAGGAACTTGAAGCTTAATTCGTTCCTGCGATCGGAGCTACAATCCTTTAATAGGATCAACCATGGCTAAACTTGAACTGATTACAGCGGAAGTCTGCCCGTTCGCGCAGCGCAGTCACATGGCTTTGCTGGAAAAAGGGCTCGAATTTGAGCGCAGAGAAGTGGACCTCAGGAACAA